>RGCF01000016.1 GCA_009919265.1 Bacteroidota bacterium
AAGAATAATTGCTTGTAATGAAAAGAAACCTCCAATAATCATCGGCGGAATAAAAGCACTGATGATGAGTGTATATACAGGAAGTCTGGCTGAACATGTCATGAGCGGAGCTATGAGCATCGTCGTCATGCGATCTCTTTGAGAGGGAATGATGCGAGCAGACATAATACCGGGGATAGCGCATGCATAAGATCCAAGGAGCGGAATGAATGAGCGTCCCTGCAAACCAAATAAACCCATGAATCGATCAATCAGAAAAGCGGCCCTTGCAAGATACCCACAATCTTCAAGAATGACGATGAAGATATTCAGAATGATGATTTGAGGAAGAAAGACAATCACGGAGCCCACACCGGCAATCAAACCTCGAGCAATGAGATCGCTCACTATTCCTGGTGGCAAAGATTGTAATACCATTCCTTGCAATACCGAAAAACCTGATTCAATCAAATCCATGAAAGGAATTGCCCATGAAAAAATTGATTGAAAAAAGACTGCCATGATAAGAAGAAAAGAAATGATGCCACCAATGGGATGCAATAGTACTGCATCCAACCTTTGTGTTACTCTGTCTAATTCCTTCATGCGAATGATGGTATCAGAAATAGTTTTTACCCAATGCACTCTATCTCGAATTTCATTGAATGATGGAGGTATATTCGGAATTGATCTCGTAGCATCTTGAAGAATGGTGTCTTTAAGCGTTTCAACACCAATTCCTTTATGTCCAACAATAGGTACTACAGTTAATCCTGTCAATCGCTCAAGCGCTATATCATCAACCACACCGGATCTCGCTTTCACGCCATCAACCATTGTGAGTGCAATGATCATGGGTAAGCCCAATTCTGCTATTTGAGAATAGAGATATAAACTTTTGTCGATATTCGTTGCATCCATCACAAACACAATGGCATCAATCTTTGGGATGGAAGCAACCTGATGATTCAACACTTGAATCGTTAATTCTTCATCAAGTGATGTTGGTAGTACACTATAACATCCGGGCAAGTCAATGATTGAAGCGTGTGAGTGTTCACTTTTGATGATTCCAAGTGATGGTTCAATCGTGATACCCGGAAAATTCCCCACTTTTTTTCTCATGCCGGTCAATACATTGAATAGAGTAGTTTTACCGGAATTGGGTGTTCCAACAAATGCGATATGTACTGTTTGTTGTTGGGACATTTAGGAAAATTGATGAATATGAATTTGTACAGTTGAATCAGGTCTGAAAGCAATGCGGGTTTGACCAAATGAAATTTCTACCGGACCCCCGAATGGTGCTCTTCTGAGTAATGTAAATGTTGTACCGGGCAGAAATCCCAATTCATTTAGTCGGCGAATAAAATCTTCATTGCCTTCCAGTGATGTCACGATCGCAACAGAGCCAATAGGCATTGTATGAAGAGTATCATTCACGATTACACCTTTTGCGCATGATGCAATACAATCTTTCCAAATTGTTGACCTTGCTCCATGAGTGAGAATGCATGTGATGCATCTTCAAGAGCATGAATGCTATCTATGCAAGGAATGATGTGATGATGATCACAGAAATGCAACATCATTTCAAATTCGGCATCACTTCCCATCGTACTTCCGCAAATAGTAATTTGCTTCCAAAACAAACGATGAATTGCAAGGTTGGGTACATTTCCATGTGTTGCACCATAAAACACCAATCGACCACCCGCTTTGAGAAGACCAGTCAATTGATTCCATTGCTCACCACCGGCTGAATCAATTATGCAATCGAATCCCTGCGGAATTGATGAGTGTAATTGTCGTTCCCAGCCTTCTTCTTTATAGTTTGCTCCACCTTTTGCACCAAGTTCTATTGCTTTATCAATTTTTGATTGACTGCCCGATGTACAATACACATGCGCACCTGCGGCGATTGCAAATTGCATTGCCATCAATGCGACACCACCACCAATTCCGGTGATGAGAACTGATTGTCCTGATTGTATGAAGCCTTTCGTAAAGACTGCTCTATATGCAGTCAAACCTGCTAAAGGTAAAGCTGCAGCTTGTTCAAATGTAAGATGTTCGGGAATTGCGTGTACTCTATGTGCAGGAACGGAAATCATTTCCGCCATTGTGCCTTGCGTTGGCATACCAAGAATTTCATACTTAGAGGATTGAGTACTCGTTTCATCACCCCAGTTGATATTGGGATTGATTAATACTCTGCTCCCATTAGGAACAAGTTTGGAAGCTGATGCAATAACAATTCCGGCTCCATCAGAACCGGGAATGACCGGATATTGAATTTGTGCATAGAGTCCTTTGCTAATCCACACATCTCGATGATTGAGCGCGCTAGCTTGCAGGGCGATTAGGATATTGTCTTCATGCTGTTCTGGTGCAGGAATATCATCTATGGAAATAGGCGAATCTTTTGAGGACAAGATGACTGCTTTCATAGTGCTATGATCCCGTAGTGGAAGGTCCGCGAAGATATTCGGTAACATGTTTTGAAAACATGATCATTAGACCCACATGGAGCAATGAGATATTGAATGCAAGCAATAACAGATGTTCAATATCCAAAGAATTGTATGGAAAAAATATCAGTGCAAGTCCTGCAGGTGCAGAAAGTAAAAACCCATAACTAAATCGTGCATTATGATATTTTTTTACATCGAGCAGAAAAAAGTGTACTCCAGAAAGAACTACGAGTGCAATACTTTGAGCAGAGGGTAATTGACCGGCTAATGTAGATATCAATGCCTTTGTTCCGGCAAAGATGATAGTCATTGCAAAGCCGGTGATGAGTATGAGTCTTCCTTTCAATCCCATTGAATCATCACTCCTATAGTTCACGCTTGCTCATAGGCTTCCATTGGAGGACAAGAACAAATGAGTGTTCTATCACCATGAGTATTATTGACTCGTCCAATGCTAGGCCAGAATTTCTTTTCTTTCACGAATGGAAGTGGATATGCCGCTTGCATTCGTGAATATGGTTTATCCCATGCATCTTGCATGATGACATGTGCAGTATGCGGTGCATTTTTTAGGAGATTATTCTCTTTTGGCATAATGCCATCTTCGATTTCTGCAATCTCTTTGCGTATTGCAATCATCGCATCGCAGAATCTGTCCAATTCAGCAAGTGGTTCGCTTTCAGTTGGCTCGATCATCATCGTACCTGGAACGGGAAAAGATACTGTTGGAGCATGAAAACCATAATCCATCAATCGCTTTGCGATGTCTTCAACTTCAATATTTGCAGTTTGCTTGAATTGTCGCATGTCGATGATCATTTCATGAGCAACATTTCCATTCGTACCGACATACAATGTTGGATAATGATCATTCAATCGAGCTTTGATATAATTCGCATTGAGAATGGCAATTTTCGTTGCTTGAGTCAATCCTTTACCGCCCATCATCGCAATATATGCCCATGAGATTAGCAAGATTGATGCGCTACCCCAAGGCGCAGCAGAGATTGCAGTAATGGCATGTTCTCCACCTGTGTGTATCACGGAATGTCCTGGAAGAAAAGGGGCAAGATGTGATTTGACACCAATTGGCCCCATGCCGGGTCCGCCACCACCATGAGGGATGCAAAATGTTTTATGCAAATTCAAGTGGCAGACATCAGCACCGATATTATTCGGAGAAGTCAGTCCGACTTGTGCATTCATATTCGCACCATCCATGTAGACTTGACCGCCATGAATATGAATGATATCGCAAATCTCTTTAATTGCTTCTTCAAAAACTCCATGCGTTGATGGATAGGTCACCATCAATGCAGCGAGATTGTCTTTATGTGACTCTGCCTTTTCTTTTAAGTCTGCGAGATCAATATTCCCTTGTTCATCACATTTCACAACTATGACTTTCATTCCGGCCATGACAGCGCTGGCTGGATTCGTTCCATGTGCTGAAGATGGAATGAGTGCGATATTGCGATGATGATCTCCACGGCTTTTATGATAAGCACGAATCACCATGAGTCCTGCATATTCACCTTGAGCGCCTGCATTGGGTTGCAATGACATTGCATCAAAACCGGTGATTTCGCAAAGCCATTGCTCAAGTGTCGTGAAAATCTCAGCATATCCTTTTGCTTGATCAATCGGAGCGAATGGGTGCATATCACCAAATTCAGGCCAAGTGACAGGAATCATTTCAGTTGTTGCATTAAGTTTCATTGTACATGAACCAAGTGGTATCATGGAATGAACCATTGATAAATCTTTATTCTCCAGCGATTTCATATAGCGGAGCAAATCATGCTCGGAATGATATTTGTGAAAGACAGGATGTGTGAGATATGATGTTGTTCTACGCAAATCTTGCGGAATCTCATCAAGTGCCCCTGTTGAAAAACTGTCTACTGAAGGAGTTGATACATTCTTCGCTTTCGCAGCAATATCAATCAAATGTTGAATGTCTTCTATGGTTGTTGTTTCATCACATGATATTCGAATTCCATGGTTCAATGATGTAACATTTATATCAGTACATGCTGCGATGAATTGCTGCTTTAATGCTGCATCCATTTCAATGGTGAGCGTGTCAAAATATGTTTGGGATTGTAATGCATATCCCATTGATTTCAATGCTTCGGCAAGAAGGACAGTCATCGCATGCACTCTTTGAGCGATGGCTTTGAGTCCTTCAGGACCATGATACACAGCATACATTGCTGAAATATTTGCAAGCAAAGCTTGTGCTGTACAAATATTGCTGGTTGCTTTATCACGCTTGATATGTTGTTCGCGCGTTTGCAAAGCCATGCGTAGCGCAACACTTCCTTGCGCATCTATTGAAACACCGATGATGCGTCCGGGAATTTGTCTTTTATATTCTTCTTTTGTTGCAAAGAACGCTGCATGGGGTCCACCATATCCCATTGGAACACCAAATCGTTGGGCCGAACCAAAAACGATGTCTGCACCATATTCTCCTGGTGGTACAAGAAGAGTGAGCGATAGTAAATCCGTTGCACATGCCACAAGTGCGCCATGTTCATGTGCTTTGGAACAAATAGTTGATAAACTAGAAACTGAGCCATCTGCTGCAGGATATTGCAAGACTATGCCAAAGATTGATCCATCAGTTGGCATCTCATTCACATCGCCAATCTGAATTTGAATTCCAAGTGGTTCGGATCGTGTTTGAAGAAGTTCGATTGTTTGAGGAAAACAATTATTTGATACGAATAATGTATTTGCATTTGTTTCCAATGCTTTTTTTGTCTTTGCAGCATGCATCAAGTGCATGGATTCTGCAGCAGCAGTTGCTTCATCGAGCAATGATGCATTTGCGATTTCCATACCGGTGAGATCAATCACCATTGTTTGAAAATTCAACAGTGATTCCAATCTGCCTTGAGCTATTTCTGCTTGATAGGGTGTGTATTGTGTATACCAACCCGGATTCTCAAGAATATTGCGGAGAATAACCGTTGGTGTAATCGTTCCATAATAGCCGCAACCGATATAAGACTTTTTTCTTGTATTGGCTGATGCGATATGTTTCAATGTTGTCAATACTTGTTGTTCGGTAAGTGGAGCAGGAAGCTGTAATTCGCGAGACAAACGAATCGAATTCGGGACAGTGGTATCGATCAATGCATCAACGCTATCTACGCCAATTGTGTCAAGCATGAATTGAATATCATTCGCTCGAGGAGCAATGTGACGATCTTCAAATCTGTCAATATGAAGCAAAGCTGGATTCATGAGTATTTCTGTGGTTGTTGAGTACTGTTGTAGTTGATGTGAAACACAAAAATACGCATGATAAGTTCAACAAAAAAGCCGTCCAATGGACGGCTTGAATTGTTTGAATGCTTTTAAGGGATCAATGCTGTACAATCAAGGTTTGGGTTAATTCTTTATCACCGTAAGACAAAGTGTACAAATACATCCCGGATGGAAGAGACTTTGTATCAATTTCAACGGATTCCAAGCCAGGTAGCAAGCGATATTCAGCAATTAAGCGACCTTCGGGAGTATAAATCCCCAACATGCCCTCTGTTCCGGATAATATGCCCCCAATTGGAATGGTTGTCATTTCATCAGCCGGACTTGGATAATGCATTCCCAGACTAACATTCTGCGTTGCTTCTTCGGAAACAGATGTGGATAACTTTTTGAAAATTGGCAATTGCTGGAAAGATCTTGGTAATGCCGATGGAACATATTGCTGTTCCCCTGCGCCATACCATTGACCAAGCAGGGAAGCATATACTTGTCGAAAATCATGTTCCATTGGAATATTACCGGGTCCTTGCAATGCATTGAGATTAGGGTTTGAGCCGATAAAACCACCATTGACACCAGAGCCAATAACAAATAAAGGAGCAGCAGAACCATGATCTGTTCCTGATCCATTGGAAATTGCTCTTCTACCAAATTCACTGATGGTCATCATGCATACTCGCTTATCTAATCCGAATGCCTCCAAATCTCGTTGAAATGCAAGAACGGCCTCTGCAAATTGTTTATGAAGAGTTGCTTGCTGAGTCAATTGATTGGAATGTGTGTCATACCCTCCAACATTGACGATATACATTTGTGTTTTCAATCCACCGGCAATGATGCGCGCAATGCCAGACAATCCACTAGAGAGTGGATTGTTTGTTGGGTATGTCACCATATTCTTTGTCTGTTTTGAACCTGCTTCGATGATGCGTGTCGTGAAGATATTTGTCTGCTTGATTACTTCTCGGACATATGCTTCTTCAGTTCCGACATGCGTTTTCGGTACACCTTGATCATCAGGTTGTTCGGGAACATAATTTAGATTCCCAATGGCAATTCCCATATTGTTTTTCTTGCCAATCAGTGTTGAACTCAGGAATGTACCCAATTCAATTGCAAATGGATCGCTTGGTAATACATCGGGATAATCAGGATACAGTTCTTCAAGAAATTTTGCATACCATCCGCTATTGTCAAAAACATCTGCATCTGTTCCTGAAAGCCAAATATCAGTTGAACGGAAATGAGAAAAATTCTGATTTGGATATCCCACATTCTGAATGATTGATACTTTTTCTTCATCATACAATGTTTGCAAACCTGCAAGTGATGGATGGAGTCCCATCGTGGAATTACCCTTCAGTTTTAATGCCTCGGTATCTTTAATGAAGAGCGATCCATCAGTTCGTAGTTTGTAATATTCAGCATTGGTATACGGAACAACTGTATTCAACCCATCATTTCCTCCAGCGAGACGAATAATCACCGTAATCACATCAGAATTGACTTCGGCAAGTTTCATGAATTCAGATCCCGGAGGTGCTTGTGCGAATGCACGCAAGCGAGGGAATCCAAGAGTGACGGGAAGGATCATTCCCGTGGCGGCAAGTTGTTGGATAAATGTTCTGCGTTTCATGATTCACCCGGAATAATCAATGCAATTGATGCATAGGTTGTACAACCAACATGCGTAAAAGATTTTTTATGCGATCCATGGCTTTGAATCCAGGATCATCAATATTCCATTCATATGTTTTGGCACCCATGAGTAAAGCGTCCAGATACTCTCCATATTCTTTCTCAGTGGGTTTTCTATTGAGCATGAACAATGTGATATCCATACATAATTCTTCGGGGTCTGCTGGATTTGGAAAAGACCGAGCAAATGATAGTGCATCTAGCACATAAAACTGCGTCAATTTCCCATTATCACGAATCATGATTTTTGCATCAATGACATCAAGCATGAATTTATGCCGAAGTGATACAGTTGATGTGCTCACCCATGTTCGTCCACCGGGCCAACCTTTTACATTAGGTGGATTGAATATCGTTTCACCCATACTGGCCATTCGATTTGATAAATCTCTATTTGTAACAGATGAAACATCCATTCTGAAGTCGGGAATATTTCCCAGTCCCATAGATCGAATCGCACCTATCAAAAAAGTGGAAGGACTTTTATACATAGCACCAATATTCTCTGAATCGAAGAAATGAGCGCTCCGAAGCAATGTCATCAGTACGGGTTTGAGCTCCCAGTCTTTACGGAAGATGGAAGCCATTTCATCAATGATTGCGCGATCCGGAATATCATATACAAAAGCTCGATACATTTTTTCACAAATGAATCTTGATATCTGTACGCTTCTTTTTTGAAAGAGGATATTGATGATATCACTTGCTTTCCAGTTTCCTGCATCACCTAAAAATGTTTTCTTGCCAGAATCCCATCTAAATGATGCAAATGCTCCGTTCAGTCCGGCAAAATATGTCCTTGCTGCCTGATTTGGATTAGTACTCAAACCAAGTGTCCAGCCACTCAGAGCTCTTGCTGCTTCACGAACATCATCCTCGGTATAATTAGGTTGATTGTCCCAATCGGTTGGGCCGCAAGTGAAAAGCTCCATGAGCTCTCTTGCATAATTTTCGTTTATCTGCGTATTGGTTGCTGTTTTCTGATTTAATCTTCCATCGAGATAAATCAACATAGCTGGATCAATGGTTATATCATTGACTAATGTTTTGAAATTTCCTAAGCAATGTTTTCTAATCAATTTCTGTTGATTAAACATCCATTCTGCAAAATTGATAACATCAATTTCGGTTGTGAGAATGCCAGACAAAAACATGACCATCCGTTCCTGAATGCTCAATGGGGAAATGGCCAATGTCTTTGAATACCATCTCGTAATGAGTTCTCTTCTAATAACTGTTTGAGTCTGATAATCTGTATCTTTTAAACCCGGTATGTCAACATTCGCAGGGATCGCTCTGATTTGTGGCTCTGAATTACACCAAGGTTCAATTTCCTTTGAATCAATTGGATGTGTAGTGAAAACCAATTCGAGTGATTTATCTACTCCAAGTGCCACAGTTTGTCGTATTTCTTTGTCTGTTGGAGCAACCATTGTTCGACGTAGCAAATGTGCAGCCCGTTCATAATCCCAAGGTTGCGTGTCTGATGGAGTATAGGGTTCCAAACCTGCTGAAACTCTTTTTAAATGGGGGATATGAGGATCTTGACCCATAGCCGTGAATTGTTCTTCAGGCTTTGTTTTCAGAGTAAAAAAGTCTCTTCTTTTCATAGGTATGTCCGTGACGCAGTAATGATGCGAAAAATAAGACAAATCTGTAAGAGGAAAGTTACAAAGAAATTAGAATATGAGAGATAGCGAGATGGTAAGAATCAACCCAATCATGAGAGGAATTGCAGTCCTTTTGACAATTTCCAAAGGAGAAACGCCAATTAACGCTGCGGCAAAAATCATCACTGCTGCTGCGGGTGACATGGTTCTGCCAAATGCTGAACCCAATGCACCAAGGGCACCTAAATCAATTGCATTGTGTATGTCAATCACACTCATTGATGGTAATACTCCATTTGAAAATGCAACGCTTGGTGCAGTTCCTGAACCTGAAATGACAGCCATTGCCCAAACGGAGAGTGACCCCGCAATATGAGCGAATGGACCAGCTTGTAAAATAAATGTGATGATAGATTGCATGAATCCAATTGATTCAAGACCTGCTATAAAACAATTTGCAGTAATGATGAGAGAGATTACTTGTGCATATCCAAAACCGAGTCCTTTGAAAAACTCATTTGTCAATGCAGAAATGCGCTTTGCATTAAACATGATTAACAAGAAACCAAAAAATACCATTGCATGCGAAACTGGTAGACCTTGTGGATATACTGAAAGAAGTGGAGCAAAAAGGGGATTGCCAGGCCTTACCAATAATAATGTCAAAATTGGAAGCGGAGGCATGATTGCTTTAAAGAGTGTTGGATGATGATCTTCTTCAGGATCATGACCAATATAGTCGATATTCTTTATAGGTGGTTTTGCATATGACATCCCAACAAAGACAATCACAGCTATTGTAAATGCAATGATTTCATATTGCGCTAGTGCATCCATGACTTGTGTGAGTGGAGCCCCTGTTCCTACTTGAATAGAGACAACTTCAGGTTCACCAGGATTAAACAAATCTCCACCACCTGATGAACCGAGCACCAATGCGGATGCTGCGATCAAGGGATGAAATCCTGCTGCAGTCAAAATGGGAATAAGAATTGGTCCAACTGCTGCAGCGGCTGCTGTTTGACTAGGTATGGCAATATTGGTAAGCAAACCTACAATACAACTTCCCGGCAAGAGAAACCAAGATAGTTTTTTGATCGGGGTAAGTAAATAATGTACCATAGCTTTATCGCAACCTGTCATTCGAAGTAAAAAAGCATATCCCATTGATGCGCATATTGGAGCAATTGTTTTTCCTTCTCCCATTGATTTTTGAAATTCATCAAATATGCCAACTACGTCGCCAGATGCAATGCCTAGAGCAATTCCTGCGGTGAATAAAACAAATCGCACATCAATCCCTTTGATGAGTGCAAATCCCGCAATTACAATGATCAGTATACCTATGGACTCAGTCATGATTTACATAGTACTTACGATAGAAGAATGTTTCCGATGAGTAAAATACCGCTTGTTCAGTTAATATGAGAACAGTTAAATAAAAAAACATAAGCTTTCACTTCATTGGTGAATCATTAACAGAATGATTGAAATAAATCATTTACCTTTGAGCAATCAGGCAATTATCGCAAATTTGTTCATTACTGTTTTTGCATTTAACAGCGTATCATGATGCTGGAATCAATTGTGTCTTTTTTGCAAGGACTTCCTCTTGAAGGGATTATTCTTGCTGCTTTTCTATTGACCTTTATCGAAAATTTATTCCCTCCATCACCGAGCGATGTACTCCTAGTTTTTATTGGAACGCTTATCGATGGTGACCTTCTCAGATATATTCTTGTATTGACTGCTGCTACTGCGGGGAGCACAATGGGTTTTTATGTGATGTTTTTGATTGGCTCGAAAATGGGGCATGTATTCACCGATCGACCGAGTTTCTTCTTTATGCAAAGATCCACCATCTTGAAAGCTGAAGAATGGTTCAGGAAATATGGGTTGAGTTTGATCATCGCAAATCGTTTTTTATCCGGAACAAGAGCCGTCATATCGTTTGTAGCCGGGGCATCACATGTGAAAGCCTCCATTGCCATTGTGTTATCAATGATCAGTGCGTTTATATGGAATGGAATATTGCTATATGCAGGCAATATGCTTGGGGAACACTGGCGAGATATTGGAACATATCTTGAAGCTTATGGTCGCTCAATCACTCCAATTCTTTTACTGTTGATAGTGATTGCAATTGGATATTGGTGGATGAAAAAAAGGAAATTCCAAGACACTGCAGATTAACCCTGAAGCCAATATTCCAGTAATTGTTCTTGTTCATGTGATATCGCTTCAGAAACTTTTAAAGAATATGAAGTAGCAGCAATCAACTGAACATGAGTTTCATATATCCTTCCATCGCATTGTGCAATAATATGGGCTTTGCCTTCTGTGCCATTTGATTGCAAAGCATTGATCAACATGCTTCTCGTATTGATTCTTTTTCCATTTACTGCAATAAGTTCATCATCAATGCCTATTCCTGCTTTATCTGCCGGCGATTCTTTTTCAACTTCTCGAACAATTATTTTCCCATGATCTTCAGAAACTGAACATCCGAAGAAAATTTGTGCTTTTCTGGGATGAAAAGGACGATAATCTCCATACCAATCTTGTGGCACATGCATGGGCTGTTCTTTCCAGTCTAGTCCAATCAAAGTAAAGATGGTTTGATAGGGTAATTCATCTGTTCCATTATGCCATTCATCAAATTCTTTCTGGATAGATACATTACAGGTCTGTTCAATGATGGAAATGATTTCTTGTTCAGTAAACCCTTTCTGACCATCAGCTTTATAGTGATTCCACATCGCCTGTAATGCATGTTCTAGCTTATGTTTTCCACCTGATTTGTAGATAATAAGAATATCTAACAATAAGGCGACAATACCACCTTTCGTGTAATAAGATGGAAATTGGTTTTGTTGATCCGGGCTCATAGAATAGAGTTTTGTCCATGCAAGAAAAGAACTGTCTTTCAATGACATGGAGAGTCTACCGGGTACTCTGGCTAATTTACCAAGATGAGATTGCGCAAGAACAGAAAGATATTCATCGCGAGAATAGAAACCGCTACGATATGACAAGAGATCATCATAATATGATGTCCAGCCTTCGGCAAGCCACAGCATTCGAGTATAGTTTTCTTGTTCATAATTGAATGGACCAAGCTCTATCGGGCGAATGCGCTTCACATTCCACGTATGAAAGAATTCATGTACAAGCAAAGCCATCATGCCTTGTGCTGAAGTTTTGTCGAGAAATGCAGTTGGTTCAACTGCGCTTACATTGCAACGCAAATGTTCTAAGCCACCCCTTAATCCTTCTCCTATCATCAAGAAAAATATATAACGATCATAGGGAAGGTCTCCCCAGAATTCATATTGTATTTCAACGGCTCTTTGAATTTCGCCTGAAATCCATTCCATGTCAACAGTTTCTTGACCGATGATGGCGATTTCATGAATACTTCCCGCAACATCAAATGTGGTGATGCGATGATTGCCAATTTCAATTGGAGAATCAATCAAAATGTGATAATTCAATGCACCAAATGCTATCTTATTTCCATGCTGCTCTTTCTTTATGGGTGAGAGAGCAGTTGTGATAATCTCCCAATTGACATGTTCTTTATTGATGATTACATGATGTATTTCATCCAATCTTCCTTCTACATACATCAAACAAGCAACGGGCATGATGAATGCATGATTTCTATTGACATGAGAAGTACGAACTCCTCTATCATTTGCATAATAATCGTATGTAATGAGGATGTCTGATTGAGTGGGATTTTCAATTTCAATGACATGTTTTTCCAGCCATTTCCACATGAGCGGTGTTCCTTGTGCATCTGTTATGATGATTGCATGTTGATGCGCATTCATGTCGCGTACTTTATAACTTCCGGGAATCCAAACAGGACTCTTTATAATGACTTGTTGCCCTATATTATTTCGAATCGACATGCGAATTGATATGCAATGTCTTGTTGCACGTTCAAATGAAATATCATATGTGATATCTGCTTTTGTGTCAATCAATTGAGCATCGGTTTGTTCGATGGTGAATTGTGTTTGCATGTTCATACCCACTTGTAGTCAAAAAAAAGGACGCTCCATGAAAGGGGCGCCCTTTGTCTTATCAATTTCTTCTTAACCCAAATCTTCTGCAATGTCATTTTTCCATTCTTTGTAAATGGCGCGCCATGCTTTTTTATTTGGCTGATCGTCTTTACTTACCGGACTTCCCGGAGGAACAACTTTATAATCATCTGGGACAATATATGGTTCAATTGGTTCTTCTGCAGACTTGAGTAATTTTCCAATCTCGCGATCATCCAATCTTCTCCAAGATCCCGGATGGAAATTTTTCACGGTTAAGTGACCAATGGCTGTTCTTTCGAATGCCAAAGTTTCCAAACCATATTCCTTCAATGCAGTACGGATATCTGTCGGAGTTGATGTGCGAACATCAAATCGGAGCCAGCAATTTCGGGAATTGACTCGTTCGAGTTCAACTGTTACATGTTCTTCTGTTTGTGTGCGAACAAAATCCAAAATTCGTTGAACTTCATCCACAGATTGCAAGGGTCTATGAACTTTGATGCGATATGTCTTTGCAATGTTTTGTAATTCTGCACCATAAGACCGTTTGCAATTGAGGTCATTCGTATAAATGATCATTCCGCTTGAGGCAATTTCAAGACATCCCAAAGGAGCGAACCATCCAAATTTATTTTTCATCAAGCGATAAATCGAGGGTACAGACATTTCATTTGATCCAGAGAAATGTCTTCCTTTGTGTACGGCAATGTACATTCTGTCCAAATTTTGATTGACTGGAATTCCATTGACCTCGAACATATCTCTATTGATGCGAACTCTTGCATTTGGATTCGTTACGATTTCTCCATTCACGGAAACCAATCCTTCGCGAATTGCTCTTAGGCAAATTCTTGGTGAACCATAATCACATTTTGAAATTGCTTTCACAAGTGTAATTGGACGATTCATTGGATTGCGATAATAGTCTCCGCCACCTCCGCCTCGATAATCTTGTTGATAGCGGTTATCGCCAAAATTGCGAGAACGCATTGTTCTCTGTTCGCCACTATATCCACGATCATCAAATTGGCGAGGTCTGCGTTCATAATTGTCATATCCACCGCCTTGACGACCATATTGAGGACGATCACCATATTCTCGACGAGGTCTATAATCAGAGCGTTGCTCATAAGAACGACGATTGTCATACCCGCCACCACCGCGATTGTCATATCCACCGCCACGATTTTCAAAATCACCTTGACGGCCATATTGAGGGCGATCTCCATATTCGCGGCGAGGTCTATAATCTTGGCGATAGCCCCCTGAGCCACCTTCTTGACCTCGGCTATATCGCTGTTGATAATCGCGATTAGGTCTATCGGAGCCATAATTGTTTTGACGGTAATTGTCTTGAGATCGATATGGTCTTTGTGACTGATCGCGTCTTTCATAGCGATTGTCGCCATATGAAGGGCGTCTATAATCTTGGCGGTCTTGATAATCTGGTCTTGAACCATATTGCCCTTGACCACGGCCATAATCACCTGATGATCGTTCATCATCTGAGCTTCTTCCATAAGAACGGTATGTTCTGGGTTTACGCTCTCGGTCATTATTGCCAAAATCTTGTGATTCCTCATTTACGGATGGACGGCCGCCATCATAGGAATACTTTGGTTGTGATTCGGAATTCTCATTAAAAGAATTGTCATCCGAATCTGGTGTTGGATAACTCATATAAAACTCACTTCGCCTCTCGGGCAAAAAATTGCGCTATCCCTGCGCATAATAAAAATAATGCAGTTTGGCTTTCTGCATCCCTCAAAGTGTCTTGAAGTGTGGCAAGGAGGATACGGCCTTGTCATCATGTTCCATCAAGACGATGATATAATTACAATGTATCTTATTCTATCGAAACAAACCTTTGACTGATCTCTTCATTCCATGTGGTAATAAATGGAAAAACCAAGAGCGGGTTTGTTTTAGTTTCCACTTGACATATTCTATTGTTGTCATTACTCTTCGAGACTGAGTATCTGGTTCAATTCCAAGAGTTCGTACGGTATGGAGAGCTTCAATTTCCCATACACCTTTTATCACTGTATTACATACTTGTAGTAATGTGTGATTGGATGCATAAAAGTCATCAATTCCATCAGTTCTTGGAGTGCCAAGTTCTTCGAAGTCCCAGGCTGATTCGCCTTGTCTTAATAGTGACGATAATACTTCTTTATTCCAAACAGAACATACAACCGAAGATCTATAAACAGAGCCAGGAGAGATCGATGAAATGCTATCATCAATTCTACGATCCCCTTTCGGAGTGGGATTCAATCGCAGATAATTCCATTTTTCTGTCATGCACCGTCCAATCAGTGATTCAACCGATGTTGAATCCACATGTTTTGTCAGGAATAAATCTTCAATGTAAAGCAGAACAAATTCTTCTTGAATGTGCTTGAGAGCATAGAGGAGATTGTCTGACCATGAAATGTCAGTTCCTGTGACAATTGACGAGACATTAGGGAAGTTTGCTGCTTCTGTATTCGACAACAAAAAAACAGGATAAGGGCATTGACTCCAAAATCTTCTAAACAAGGTTATGCATGGCCCCCATAAATCCTTGTATCTGTCACATGACACGATAAGAACGGCGCAATTTCCGGGCTTATCGGGGTGTTTCATGTGTTGCTCTATCATAAAATCGACACAAATCTACAAAAAACAATGAATTCCAAGGCCTTTTTCAATGGTTTTGATATATGAAATCAATAGCCTGTTGCAACTTTTGGCAGTCTTGGCCCCAGTTATAGGTCTCATGATATGCTTTTATTCCATTGGCAGACATGGTTTGATAGTCCGATTCCAGCATTTGTTCCATTAAACCTGCAATATGTTCTGGTGTTTCACATGTTCCATAAAGTCCTGCCCCCGTCTCATCTAATAATCGCCTCATGGGATTAAGTCCGGAACTGATGATGGGCTTTCCACAGGCCATATAATCGAAAGCTTTATTTGGCAGTGTATATTGACGAAACTGTTGTTCGGAATAGGGTAGGAATCCGATATCAGTTTTGCCATAGAGTTCAATCAAATCTTTTGCAAGATAGGAACCTGTAAATTCGATTCGATCCGCTGATGAACATGCATGTGCAACTCTTTGAACATCTGAGAATGTTTCTCCGGATCCTGCTAATAATAACTTGATTTGTGGATGATGTGTTGCGGCGATATCGAAACCCTTGACAAGCATTTCCAAATTTCTTTCCAAAGTAAAATATCCATGATGTCCGAACACAATCGGTGGGTTTGATGAACCCTTTCTTATGCCACTAATACTGTGTTCATCAGGTGTATTGTGCACGATAAACATGGCATCATGCCGAACATTATATTCAGCATGCAATCTCTCATTTTGTTCTTTGCAAACAGTAATGATTGCTTGTGCATTGCGAACAGCATGAGCTTCAATTTTATCCGGAATGCGGAGTTGATGAACTGCTAATCGAGAGAACACATGTTGATTGTACTTTTTCCATTCCCTCATCGCTGCAGGATAGTGTTCAGCCATGTCCAACAATATTGGAATATTGCCTTTCGATGCTTTTGAACATGCTTGCATCGGAATCATTTCCCTGCACATGATCAATGATGGTTTGAATTCTTGAATGATAGATGTGATTGCAGAAGACCAAATGGGATTACCGGGAAAACATGTTGTTAATAATCCTTTCCCCTTGCCGATACGAATAATAGTATATCCATTTTTTTGTTCGCGGACTTCGCTTTCCCCGGACCATTTACAAGCCATGATAACATGATGTCCGGATGCAGCCAAGAATGAACAAATTTTCTCTGCTCTTACTTCTTCCGGGACTTTGGCATTTACCACATATACGATGGTTTGTTTGTTCACAATGATTAAGACTCCGTCCAAACGCCCATCTGAGCAAATTTGTCACGCCTTTCTTGTACTAAAGTTACTAGATCTTTTTGTTTGAGGTGATCTAATTCTTCTCTAAGAATAATCTTCAATGTTTCAAACATTTCAATTGGTGTGCGATGCGCACCGCCTACGGGTTCGGGTACAATTCGGTCAATGATTCCAAATTGCTGTAGATCTGGTGCAGTGAGCTTTAACGCTTCTGCAGCTTGTTCTTTAAAGTCCCAACTTCTCCATAAAATGCTGGAGCAAGATTCAGGAGCAATTACGGAATACCATGCATTTTCAAGCATCAATACTCTATCGCCAATGCCTATCCCCAATGCTCCACCGGAAGCACCTTCTCCGATAATGCAAATAATGATAGGTGTTTTTAGACCAGCCATCACGAGGAGATTGTCTGCTATTGCTTGTGCCTGACCTCGTTCCTCAGCTTCTATTCCGGGATATGCGCCAGGTGTATCCAACAAACAAATGATTGGCACTTGAAATTTCTCTGCCAATTGCATCAAGCGTTTTGCTTTTCTATATCCTTCTGGATTAGGCATTCCAAAATTTCTGTGAAGATTTGATTTAGTATCTCGACCTTTTTGATGTCCAATAAGCATTACCGCTTGTCCATCAAGTTTAGCTAAACCACCGATAATGGCTGGATCATCACGATATCCTCGATCACCATGCAATTCCACGAAATCAGTGAACGTATAATGAGCATAATCCAGGGAATAGGGTCTATCGGGATGACGCGCAATTTGAACGCGTTGCCACCTTGTAAGATGCGTATAAATATTCGAACGCAATTCTTCTATATTGGATTCCAGTTCTACGATTTGAGATTCTATTTCCGAGGCATTCGGAAGACTTCTCATTTCAGTGACTTTTTGCTCAAGCTCAACAATTGGTTTTTCGAATTCAAGAACGAAGTTTGAAGCCACGTAAACCATTCCTTACAAAGTGTTTCAAGAGTATTTCCAGGTCAAGACCCGGAGTGTGAAATCGAATATAATGGGCATCCAGATCATGAATTACTGACTGCGACATCATACTTTGATTACCAATATGTGCCAAGCCGGTCATTCCGGGAAGCGCATCGGGAAAAAGGGCGTCCTTGCTATACACACCTACAATGCTCATGCGGCCCAGTATCACATCGATCATTGTTTTCATGAATGAAATAGGATGATCGGATAGCAAAAATACGAGTGGGACGCCAAGACTCAAAAAGAAAACAGACAATGAGACATCCCCTAAGCGCTTTAATAAGCGATGGCGGAAAATTCTCAAATTCACCTTTGGTATATCGGGCGAGATGCCTGAAATTTCTTGAGCGATATGTGAAACAATCACATCGTCATATTCACTCACTGCATGGATACGCACATTATGCTGCTGCAATGCCATGGATAATCCCAATATATTCATCCTATCCATGGATTTGTCAATAATCAGTATTTCATCAATGTCATGATGCAATGCAATTGTTTCGAGTGCGGATAATTCACCTAAGATTGGTAAATGTATTTTGGAATCTATGTCGGAATTTGTCAATACTCTCCCAATGATGATTGCATTATGTTGTTCAGCCCTATTGAGCGCATTTAAAATCTCTGCTTCATGTTCATTGTTACCAATGATCAGCACTCTTTTATCTGCTTTTTTCCCTTTGATTGTCTGATATGCATGCCATAGAATGCGAAGTATCATTGAAAAACTCAAAGCGAATCCCATACTCATCAATAATACACCTCTACTGAAGGCAAAATCTTTGAAGAAATATGTTAATGATGAAAGCATGAAAAATGCTGCAAAATATCCTGATATGACTGGTCTCATTCTCCCCGTATGTTCAAAATAAGCCCCTGAGATCAAGAGAGATCCCAAGGTTATTCCGATCATCACTATAAACACAGTTGGATAAGCATAGGAAGGGAATGCAAATGGATCACCAAAACGAACAATTGTTGCAAGTAAGAGAGCAGAGCAAATCGAAAGAGCATCAAGCTTCATAAAGATGATATCCCCGATATGCTTTTGTATGGCAGCATACATTGCTCTCACTTTAATTCCAATTCGAAGAAGAAATAGAAAGAACACTGAATGACCAAAATGCTTTCTGGCAAAGATCTCCATCGCATCATAAAACACGATGATTTCATTCATAGAACTTCTTCTTGCGCTTTCACCTTTGAAATGAATGATGGTTGGTTCATGATAATAACGGATTGTCCATCCATTTTTTTTGACTCTGTGACATAGATCAAGATCTTCACCATACATAAAAAATTCTGTATCAAAACCTGATGCTTGCTTCAGAGCTTCGCTTCGGCAAAACATGAATGCACCAATCAATGCATCAACATCATATGTTTCATATTCGCTCTTATAGGTCATATTGTATCGAGCAAACAATGAAGAATGAGGGAAGAGCGCTTGCAGACCAAACAATTTGCAAAATGAAGCCCATGGAGTTGGTAATCCTCTGCGGCATGCTAATTGAAACGAACCATCAGCATTGAGTACTCTGCATCCTGAAATCCCGCATTGCTGTTCAGAGTCCATGAATGCAATCATCTTATGAATTGTGTCTTGTTCAACGATTGTATCAGGATTGAGTAAAAGAACATATTTCCCCTTTGCTTCCTTGATGCCGATATTGTTCGCGGCGCCAAAACCAATATTTCGATCAAGCCAGTGATAGATGGGCTGTGGGAATCGTGTGGGAAGATAATCGCGAGATCCATCATTTGAATCATTGTCAATGATGATGATTTCCGAGTCAATACCATCCAGGGCAATGGTCAGAGATGCGAGACATTGCGCAAGGAAGTCCTTGACATTGTAATTCACGATGATGACGGAAACATCCATGCAAGCTGATCAAAGTAGGATGAATAATAGCGTAAAATAGGGAATTATCGGCATTTTCAGGGAACCGTGGCCAATACCCATGGTCAAAACAGTAAATTGCGTCATGTTTTCATTTGGAGCGGATCATTGGCGAATATTCTTTCTGAACGAACAACGCTTTTTGTGACTTGTCCTCTCAAATTGACACCTTTTCTTGAACAGGAAATATCGTCACTAGGATTTGTGACTGAATCTGTTTCGGATGTTGGTGTAAGCATCAAGGGTAGCATTCGCGAAGCAATGGCTTTGTGTTTGCATTCTCGTATTGCATCCAGGGTATTGCTTTTACTGAAAGAATTTTATGTGCGTACGCCTATGGACATGTATAAAAGTGTGTATTCACTGCCATGGGAAGACATCATTCCTGATGATGGGTATTTTACTGTGATTACATCAATAGACACAAAAACAATTACGAACACGCATTTTGCTGGACAAAAATGCAAAGATGGAATTGTGGATCGTATTCGTAAACATCGTCAACGCAGACCAGATTCTGGTGCCGAAAAAGACAAAACGGTGATTTTCTTGTATTGGCATCACACAAAGTGTTCAGTCTATGTTGACATGTCGGGCAATCCTCTTCATCGCAGAGGGTATCGCATGAATCCATGGAAAGCACCCATGCGTGAAAATCTTGCTGCTGCGGTCATTTCCGCCACAGTTTGGGCGCCTTATTCAATGCCATTTGTCAATCCCATGTGTGGTTCAGGAACGCTTGCAATAGAAGCGGCAATGATGGCATCTGATACAGCTCCGGGCTCTCTTCGCAAGAACTATGGTTTCATGCATGTGTTTGGATATGACAAAGAATTATGGAGACATTTACTTCTTGATGCAATGCAGGCAAAGAGAGAATGTGAAGCTCCCCGCATATTTGCTTCAGATATTCATCCAGGAGCTATACGGATAGCAAGGGAAAATGCAAAAGTTGCTGGAGTTGAAGAGTGGATTGATTGGTCAGTGTGTGATGTTCGCGATCTTTCTTTGCCAGACCAAAAAGGGATTATCATCATGAATCCTGAATATGGTCAAAGACTTGGCTCTGAGAAATCACTGGAAGAAGAATACAAAGAAATCGGCGATTTATTTAAACAACGATGTTCTGATTGGACTGGATATGTGTTCACAGGAAACTTACAAGCTGCAAAATCAATCGGTTTGAGAACGTCAAAACGCATTCCATTTTTTAATGCAGACATTGAATGTCGTTTGCTTGAATTTCCTCTCTATAAAGGAAAAAAAGAGTAATTATCTCTTCCTTCTTTTTAGGAAAACATATCCAATGATGATAAGTCCATATCCCATCCACCACATGCTTCTATACAGCATGGTTTGAACACTATTGATTGTGGGTCTTGTTGTATCAATTCCGTCGCCCCTCATTATTGGATTCAACCAAAGTATCGATGAATCTCCATGAATTTTTGCTCTGACATAGCTGTCTGATTGTTTCATAGCATATACAATGTCATTCGTATTCTTCTTTGATTGAAGCACTTTTCCTCCTTGTCCAATCAATTCAATCTTTGTTGCGGTATCACTCAAAGCAATGTGATAGAGTGAGTCCTGCAATAATTCGATGCGTATAGGATAGATTTCTACTCTTCCTCTGTTTCCTGTAACACCAAATGCTTTTCCTTTTTTTAATGCAGAAGTAATCTCTGATCTTGAAGCTGTTCCTGGAGCATGAATCATAGTCCAGCAAACACCAGTTTCGCCTTCTGCGAGTACATTATGGGTGTCATCATCTCCAATGATCCATGCCGGATGTCCTGAAGATAATGCAGCATCCCATTGTTCTTCTGAAATGCGATAATGATTCAATACTTCGATGCAATCATATCCTGAAAGTGCAGTAAAATCTTCAGGATCAAAACTTCCTCTGAATCTTGGATGTGCAATGGTAAGTACATCCATTGTTGGACGAAGATGATCAAGCATGGTTTGCTTGTGATGAATGCTTTGTCCAAATAAAAAATCTAGCCACACTACTGAATGTGCACCTATGCAAACATGATGCCTTTTCCAAACATTGTATCCATGTTCATAGCAAGGAACATACCCTGATTGTTGTTTGAACAGTGAATCGATGAATTGATAGTTTGAAATGCCAATTGTATGATATCCCAATGTTCTATACACGCTATCAAACATATGATGATCGGAATGTCCATCAGTAAATCCTTCCCAAGCTTTTGTATGACCATGAAAATTGGATTTTTTCCAAACTGAATAATCTGAGAAATCTAATTTTGAATAGGGATTATACCATGTGTCTCCCATGAATGGTTTCGCATTGGGAATATCATATATATTCGTGAACAATGCATAGGGCAATGTTGCTCCACAGATAGCAATGGTAAGAATAGATGAAATAATGAGCACTATTCTGTAGAGTATTCTGGTAATTTTTCGTAGTTGCTGCTGCATAAAGTCTATTTTTGTCAAAACATTTCAGTGAAAAATACAGAAACGACACATGTTGCATTCAAAGAAAATTGTAATAGTACTGCCGGCATACAATGCATCCAAAACGCTTGAGCAAACATATAGGGAGATACCTTTTGATATTGTTGATGAGGTAATTCTTGTCGATGATGCAAGCCGAGATGATACAATTGATGTTGCTCATGCGCTTGGAATAAAGCATGTTTTGAGACATGAAAAAAACAAAGGATATGGAGGAAACCAAAAAACATGCTATGCTAAGGCATTGCAGCTTGGTGCTGATGTTGTGATCATGCTTCATCCTGATTATCAGTATACACCGAAGTTGATTCCGGCAATGGCAAGCATCATAGCTCAGGGATTATATCCTGTGGTATTAGGTTCTCGCATTTTGGGGAAAGGCGCTTTGAAGGGAGGAATGCCTATGTACAAATACATTGCCAATCGCATATTGACATTGATTCAAAATATATTGATTGGTGAAAAGCTTAGCGAATATCACACAGGATACAGAGCATTTTCAAAAGAGGTATTGGAATCGTTGAGACTGGATGAAAATTCTGATGACTTTGTCTTTGACAATCAAATGTTATCTCAAATCATCTATGCAGGTTTCCCAATAGGAGAAGTCACTTGCCCAACCAAATATTTTCCTGAAGCATCGAGCATAAATCTATACAGAAGTTCTGTCTATGGCTTGGGTGTATTGCATGTTTCATTCAAACACTTTCTTCAGCGTATTGGTCTGGCTTCATTCTCTATGTATCGAAAACTCTGATTAGACTTCAGGACGCATGGTGGGGAAGAACAATACATCGCGAATCGAATCTTGTCCTGTAAGCAGCATCACCAATCTGTCAATCCCAATACCGAGTCCTGCAGTTGGTGGCATCCCAACTTCAATTGCCTGAAGAAAATCTTCATCTAAAACCATTGCTTCCAAATCTCCGCCTGCTCTATCTCGGGCTTGTTCTTCCAATCGTTGACGTTGATCTATTGGATCATTTAATTCAGTAAAACAGTTTGCAAATTCATATCCATTGATAAATAATTCAAACCGTTCTACAAGCCCTTCCTCGCTTCTATGAGCTTTTGCGAGTGGTGACATTTCAACAGGATAATCCATGACAAATGTTGGTTGAATTAAATGGTGTTCAACTTTTTGAGAAAATATTTCATCCAAAATTTTCATCGCAGTTGCATCTGTAGCAACATCAACTTGTAATGAGCGAGCAGCTTGAAGCAATTCTGCACGATTGAGTCCACGAAGATTCATTCCGGTATGTTCCAAAAATAAATCAAACATAGTAGCTCTTCTGAATGGTTTGTCAAATGATATGACATGATCACCAATAGTGATTTCTCTTGATTCAAGTGCTTTGTCTGCAATGACACGGAAGAGATCTTCAACCATATCCATCATCCAGAAATAATCTTTATACGCGATGTAAATTTCCATCATCGTGAATTCTGGATTATGCGTTCTGTCCATTCCTTCATTTCGGAAGTTCTTGCTTATTTCATAAACGCCTTCAAATCCACCCACAATCAGTCTTTTGAGGTATAATTCAATCGCGATTCGAAGATAGAGATCAAAGTCAAGAGCATTGTGATGCGTAATGAAAGGTCTTGCTGAAGCACCGCCATACAATGGTTGAAGAATGGGTGTTTCAACTTCCATCCAACCATGGTCATCAAAATAGCGACGCATTGCACTGATGATATGTGAGCGCTTTTCGAACACCTGTCTGATAGTAGGATTGACAATCAGATCAACATAGCGTTTGCGATATCGTAGTTCTTTGTCTGAAAAGGCATCGTAGACAATTTTATTTCCATCGGCATCTGTTTCTTCTTTTGCGATTGGTATTGGTCGAACCGATTTTGTAAGTAATGAAGCTTCTGTTGCATGAACGCTAATCTCGCCCATGCGGGTACGAAAAACATAACCTCGTATACCGATGATGTCTCCGATGTCTAGAAGATTTATACACTCATAAAACGCAGGTAATTCATCTTGTTTTACATAAATCTGTATGCGACCTTGTTGATCTTGGAGTGTTGCAAATGTGGCTTTTCCCATTTTGCGAATCGCCATGATTCTTCCCGCCACCGAAACATTTGAAAATTGTTCCGGATGTTCATCGGAAAAATGAGAGAGAATATCCGAAGATCCATGGCTACGTTCAAAGGTATGAGGATATGGGTTTATCCCTTTGCTTCGTAATTCATGTAGTTCTTCAAAACGCCTTTGTTCTTGGTCATTTCTCGGTTGTGAGCTCATGAAAACACTCTTTTTGGTCAAATTTTCTTTAAAAACTCTACAAAACTACATAATTCATGCTGTATTTCGAGATTCTGATGGGTATTATACCATAGATTTTTCGTATCTTGCAGGCCGTTGAAAAGTCTGTGATTCCTCAGTTGAATCACCATTCATGCATCATCTCATAGGTAATATTTGGAACATACATCATCGAACAAAGGGGCGAATGAATCCCAGAACAGGCCATCGCAAGGTAGTGGTCCTGCACGTTCTCAATCATCTTCTCCCGTCGGAGGAAGCCGAGGTCCAAGGCCTCCAATGTCCGGCCCTAGGCCATCTGGTCCGCGTGGTCCACGCGATCGTGAGCAAATGCCTGAGAAGCAGAGAAAGAATAGGATCAATGAGGAGATTCGTGTTCCTGAGGTGAGGGTTGTTGATGAAGAAGGCGTCATGCTTGGTGTGATGCCTACCAGAGATGCAATTGAATTGGCATATGAGCGCGACAAAGATTTAGTTGAGATTGCTCAACAAGCAGTTCCGCCGGTGTGTAAGATCATCGATTATGGGAAGTTTGCTTATGAGCAACAAAAAAGAGAAAAATTGGCTAAGAAGGCTCAGCATCATGCGCAATTGAAAGAAGTTCGATTTAAATGGCGTACAGATACCCATGACTTTGACTTCAAAACAAGACATGCTCGTGAATTTTTGAATGAGGGCCACAAGGTAAAAGCGACCGTTATGTTCAAGGGTCGAGAGATCATGCATCAGGAAATTGGATTGGCTTTGCTTGAGCGCTTTGTTACCGCTCTTGAAGATTGTTCGAGAATTGATCAGCCGATTCATCCTGAGGGTAGAACATTATCGGTTATTCTTGCTCCTGAGAAGGCAGGTAAGAAGCCAAAGAAAGAAAAATCTTCAGACGAAGATTGATTGTTTACGGATGTGACTTTGCATGAGGCCACATCATTTTCTTCACAATTTCAGGTGTGTTCAATGCCTAAAATGAAAACGAATAGTGGTGCCAAGAAGCGCTTTACTGTGACAGGATCCGGAAAGATTCGTCGCAATCGTGCCTTCAAGAACCATATTCTCACGCACAAGACTCGCAAGCGCAAGCGTTTGTTGCGTCAAGCTGCACTTGTGAATGTTGCAGATCAGCAAAACATTCAACGCTTGCTTTGTTTGCGCTAAATGGCGCATCGCATTCCTTTGGGATGCAATAGTTGGTTCAATGGGATAGTAGCGAAGCTCCCCTTTGACCGCTCTTTTTTAAACAATTTACATGTAGGAGGGCATCATGCCACGTTCCACGCATAAAGTAGCATCGCATCGCCGCCGTCGCAAGTTTATAAAACTTGCCAAAGGATATTGGGGCGCGCGAAGCAAAGTATGGACAATTGCCAAAAATCACATCGAGAAAGGTTTGCAATATGCATACCGCGATCGTCGTAATAAGAAGCGTACTTTCCGCAGACTGTGGATTATTCGCATCAATGCTGGCGCTCGATTGAATGGCACAACATATTCTCGTTTGATGCATGCACTCAAACAAAAGAATATTTCCATCAACCGTAAAGTATTGGCAGATCTAGCTGCGAATCAGCCATCCGTTTTCAAACGGATCGTGCGTTCCGCAATTGGATAATCTTGCTGATTTCCGTATGTTCGAGGCGTTCTCCGGAACGCCTTTTTTTATGAATTCCATGTATGAAGTGTAGATGATTGAGACAATTCAACAATTGAAAACGGTGATTGAGCAAGATCTTGCGACAATACATGATCCTGCTTCTCTTGAAACATTCCGTTTGAAGCATCTTGTAAAGAAAGGAACCCTCCAAGAATTGGTGGAGCAAATGCGTTCCGTTCCAAAAGAAGAAAAACCAATGATAGGAAAAGTGCTCAATGAACTCAGAAACTTTGTTGAGCTTCATTTTTCCGAAGCGAAGGAACGAGTAGAACAAAAAGACACAGGCATTGAAACTCTTGATGTGACTCTTCCCGGTAATATTCCAATGATTGGGCATGTGCATCCAATTCGTCAAACTCTCGATAGAATCATTGACATTTTTGCGGGTATGGGATTTTCAGTTGCTGAAGGTATTGACATAGAAGATGATTATCATAATTATGAAGCATTGAATTTCCCTGCAGATCATCCTGCACGAGATATGCAGGATACATTTTTCATCAAGGATCAGAAAAGAAATGATGTCATGTTGCGCTCTCATACATCGCCTGTCCAAATTCGCATGATGAAAAACCATCAGCCACCAATCAGATCGATCATGCCCGGAAGAGTGTACAGAAATGAAGCAGTTACTGCCAGATCACTTGCAGAATTTCATCAAGTTGAAGGATTGTATATTGATAAAGGCGTGACATTTGCAGATTTGAAAGGGACAGTTACATCATTTGCAAAACAGATGTACGGCGAAGACTCAAAATTTACATTTCGTCCCTCCTATTTCCCATTTACAGAACCAAGTGCAGAGGTTGACATCAATTGCTATCTCTGTAAGGGAAATGGTTGTAGAGTATGCAAGCATTCTGGTTGGCTTGAGATTTGTGGATGCGGAATGGTGCACCCAAATGTATTGAGAAATTGCGGTATCGACCCGGACATATATTCCGGTTTTGCATTTGGATTTGGAATCGAAAGAGTGACAATGTTAGCCACAGGTATTGATGATATTCGCCATCTATATGAAAATGATATGCGAATATTATCTCAATTTTAGGATTCAACATGAGTATCATAACAGCTGATTCGATTATAAAGTCTTATTCGATGCATGCCGAGAATGATACCCCTGTCTTAAAGGGAATTTCACTCAGCATAGAAAAAGGTGCATTCATTGCATTCATGGGGCCTTCAGGAGCAGGAAAGAGTACATTGCTTCATATATTGGGTTTACTGGATTCTCCTGACGGTGGAAAGATTACATATGATTTATCCGGTGAAAGATGTACTCATGATGCAATCAACAAACAAAAGTCTGCTGCATTGAGGAATAGACATATCGGTTTCATCTTTCAATTTCACCATCTGCTTCCTGAATTCAATGCCCTTGAAAATATCATGATGCCTGCGCTCATTGGAGGCATGTCCATGTCAATGGCCAGAAGTAAAGCGTTAACATTGGCAGAACAAGTTGGTATGACACATCGTTGTGAGCATCGACCTTCGGAACTTTCCGGTGGTGAACAACAACGAATTGCCATTGCAAGAGCTTTGATGAATGATCCGGATATCATCATTGCAGATGAACCAACAGGTAATTTGGATTCCGCAAATACCATAGCAGTACTTCAGCTAATTCGCTCCATACGAAAAGAACGCTCTTTAACATTGCTCATTGCCACACATAGCATGGATGTTGCAAGTATGGCCGAGCGCATTATAACATTGCGAGATGGCGTTATTTCTTCTGAAGTCAATACACAATCCAGCGTCAACCAATAATTCCCCATGAAAGATATCATCTCATTCATCGGTTTTATTCTTCGATCGATGCTTATTGTCATAGTTACCATTTTTTATGCATGCGTAGCATTATTGCTTGGACTGAGTGGAATACGAAAAGCATATTTCATTTTGGCAAGACAATGGTCAGCAGTATTATTGAAATGTGCAGGTGTACAAGTGCAGATCAATGGGATGCAATATCTACATCCACTGCAGAGCAGAATTTATGTGGTGAATCATACAAGTTATTTTGACATACCTATCCTTCTCGCATCCATTCCTGATACTGTTCGTATTATGTATCGTAAAAACCTAGAGCGCATACCATTCATGGGGTGGAGTCTTGCTGCATCACCCTTCATAGGCATTCAAAGAGAAAAAGCACGCGATGCTATGAAAGGAATAGAAGAAGCTGTGAAGTCTGTCAGCATCGGTGAATCAGTTGTGATTTTTGCCGAAGGCACGCGTTCAAAAGATGGACGCCTTGGTACATTTAAACGAGGTGCCTTTTTACTTGCTTCTCGATCCGGGAAACAACTTCTTCCGATTGCGCTTATTGGTGCCCAAGATATCATGCCGAAAGATGAATTGAGATTCTATCCCGGTACGGTAACCATGAATCTACTCCCACCAATAGAACCCATTTCGAATATGAGCAGAGAGGAAGAAGTTGCATTGCAACAATCAGTACATGCACTGATCAATGAAGCATTACCGGAAGAAATGAAGTCACGAAATAAGGAAGAACAATGAGTTCAGATTATACTTGGCTTCGTGGATTCATTCGCATAATAAAAGATCCACATCAAGTTGGTTTAGAGGGTAATGCGGAGCCATTGAAATCGATTGTCTTCGCCGGAATACTAGAAGCTGCAGCATCACTATTCATAACATGGCTTCACAGGCAAAATCCGGCATTGATAGCTGAAAATATTTCTATGATGAAGCCATGGATGAAACATGGTACTCAGCAGCAAACATCAACACTTACCTCATTACCTTTTGATCAAGCATTATTGTCGACACTTACTACATCCTTTATTGGAATACTTGCATTCGGATTTATCATGTGGCTTATTCATTGGGCATTGACCAAAGAAAGCAAAAAGTTATATGAAATTGCCGGAATAGCATCGTATGGATCAGGTGTCTATGCAATAGGCATGATTCTAACCGGACTTTCCGCATTTGCTTTTAACTCACTTCAATGGGGTGCTCATGCTGGTATCTTGATTGCACCTGCATCGAATCCATTCCTGTTTGCAATCCTTGCAAGGATCAATCTTTTCAGCATCATTTCCTATGTACTAGCCTCCTATGCTGTCATAGGATATTCAAAGATCGAATCTAGATATGGCGTCATTGCTTCAGTCATAGCAATCATACTGATTTTGTCATGGTATGGCATATTTGCAATCATTGGTTCGCATCTTACATCTTGAAGAATTATGAAATCATAAACTGGACTAATGAACAGCCCTTCAAAGTATATTTGCATTGATTTTTTTGATACATAGACAATAAGTACCATGCTGGATGCCTCAATCAATAGTAATCAGGAAATCTTGGAAGAAGTAGATACAATCATTGTTTCCGATATACATTTAGGTTCTGAAGTTTCGCGATCTAAACAGTTGCTTGACACACTCTCTCATTTTACATTCAAGCAATTGATTTTGAATGGAGATGTGTTTGATGATTTGAATTTTAAAAGACTGAGTAAAAGTGACTGGAAATTTCTATCATATATACGAAAACTATCTGGAAATAAAACTCAGGCAAAAGTGATTTGGGTGATAGGAAATCATGATGGAGTTGCGGAAATTTTATCTCATCTCTTGGGTATTGAAGTTTTAGAAGAGTATGTGTGGACTGGGAATGGTAAAAAATATCTTGCAATGCATGGTCATCAATTTGATTCATTCATTTCAGAGAATGCAAGATTGACCGATATTGCTTCATATCTGTATTTACTCCTTCAAAAGGTCGATTCAGATGAACAGCAATTGAGCAGATGGGTTAAAAGAACAAGCAAAAAATGGTTGCAATTATCTGAATCAAGTTCTGAATCAGCAATAGAATATGCTCGAAAAAAAGGTGCGCAAGCTGTATTTTGTGGTCATACACATATTCCATTGATCAAAGAAAAAGATGGAGTACTGTATTGTAATTCGGGATGTTGGACTGATCGTCCTTCGCATTTCATCACTATTTGTTCTCGTCATGGTATTCAATTGCGAGAATGTTTCTGATACAAACAATGAACTTCTATCCACTCTTATTTGAACAACGGTTATTGGAAAAGGTATGGGGCGGTCATTCCATTCATGCATGGAAATATGGCAAGCATTCAGATCAACCAATAGGTGAATCGTGGGAAATATTCTCAGGGAATTGTATAGTCAATGGTGAATATGCAGGAAGTACATTACAAGAGTTGATTGCAAAGTTTCCTTTTGAAATGACTGGTAGGAATTCTCTCGAAGAATTTCCATTGCTCGTGAAATTACTTGATGCCAAAGAATGGTTGTCTGTTCAAGTTCATCCTGATGATGCATTGGCTTTTGAATTGGAGGGTGAGCAACGTGGTAAAACTGAATGTTGGTATATTCTAGAAGCAGAAGAAGGTGCATGTATTCAATATGATTTGAAACAACACTGTACTACCGAATGCTATGCAGAATCCATTCAGCAGAATAAACCAAAAGATTGCTTGAATTATCTTCCTGTACAAGCTGGAGATATCATCTATGTTCCTGCCGGAACTGTTCATGCAATCGGTCCTGGAATCATGCTCTATGAATTACAACAGACAAGTGATACTACATATAGGCTTTATGATTGGGATAGAATGGGTCTTGATGGCATGCCCAGAGAATTGCACATCGAAAAAGGATTGAAATGTAGTCGTCCTGGTGCAGGAAGATTTCCATATCCTTTGCAAGAAGTCCAATCCATTCAAGGCAATTTGGTACAACCACTCATTAGAGAGCAATATTTTCAACTTGATTTGGTGACAATTGGAAAAGAAGCATTTTCTCTCTCATTGAATGGAAAAGCATCATTGTTGACAAATATTGGCTCGCAAGCAGTGCAAGTGAATTACAATGATACAATGGTCATTCTCCCAAAGGCCACTTCTGCTTTTCTTCCTGCCGCTTTGGAGCTTATTACTATTTGTTCTGAAGACCGAAATCAAGATACTACGATTCTCATTGCTTCAGAGCATGTTAGATGATTCAGGCCAATTGGTTAACTTGCATGAACATTCCTTCGGTTCAAGATGAATCCCCTGATTTTAGACGGTAAGGTACTTGCCAAGAACATTGAGCAAACATTAGCGGAAAGAACCTCCGCATTGCTCCGTCATGCCCCTGGGAGAACGCCAATTCTTGCCACAATTCTTGTTGGAAATGACCCTGCAAGTGCCACATATGTAAAAATGAAAGGGAATGCTTGTAGAAGAATAGGCATGGATTCTCGATCAATTGAATTATCCGAACAGACAACAACCGAAGAATTGACATCAGTTATCAATGAATTGAATGCAGATCCTAATGTACATGGAATTTTATTGCAGCATCCTGTACCGCATCAAATCGATGAACGATATTGCTTTGATGCAATAGCGCTTGAAAAAGATGTTGATGGTGTTACTTGTCTTGGATTTGGTAGAATGTCCATGGGAAGTGTAGCATATGGCTCTGCAACTCCTGCAGGTATCATGACACTGCTCAAGCATTATGAGATTCCAATGAAAGGGAAACATGCAGTGATTTTGGGTCGAAGCCCTATACTTGGAAAACCTATGGCTGCTATGGTATTGAATGAAGATTGTACGGTTACTATCTGTCATTCGCGCACTCAAGATCTTCCTTCACATGTTAAACAAGCAGACATTTTGATTGCAGCTGTTGGAAAGCCTGCTTTCGTACAAGAGTCATGGATCAAACCAGGCTCTGTCATTGTAGATGCAGGTTATCATCCTGGTGGAATTGGTGATGTAGATCCGAAAGCTTTTGCTCTTGCATCAGCATATACACCCGTTCCAGGAGGAGTTGGGCCAATGACTATCAGTACGCTGATGTCGCAAACATTATCTGCTGCTGAATTAGCTTTGGGAATCTGAGAATTTTTAATGAGGAAATGATGAAGATTTATACAAAAACAGGTGATGATGGAACAACAGGATTATTTGGCGGAAGAAGAGTCGCAAAATATTCATTGAGAATAGATGCATATGGAACTGTAGACGAACTCAATGCTATAATAGGAATTGCTCTAACACATAATACTCCCACCATAATTAAAGAGCATTTACAAAGCATCTCCTCTTTGCTATTTACGGTGGGTTCAGATCTTGCCACTCCACAAGATGCCTCAGTAAAATCATCTGTGCCTGCCATCACTGAAGATCATGTAATGCACTTGGAACAATGGATTGATTCCTATGAAGAACAACTCCCAACATTAAAGAACTTTATTCTTCCCGGTGGGTCTGCTTCAGGCGCGCATTTACATTTGGCAAGAACAGTTTGTAGAAGAGCTGAACGGGCAATTGTCGCATTAAAGCAAGAAGAAGACATCAATCCAACGCTTCTACGATTCATTAATCGATTGTCAGATTATTTGTTTGTTGCCGCTCGCTATACTAATGCAAAACTCGGATTCGATGATATAGAATGGAAATCTTAATCCGATGAAAAAAACATTGCTTAAGAATATTGCACAACTCATTAGGGTCACTCAGCAAGAACATGGTAGGGGAAATATCAATGGTGCAATGAATGAACTCTCTATTCTACATGATGCAGCAATTCTATTCAGTGATAGATTTGAGTGGATAGGATCTTCTGCTGATTTTCCAAATGAATTATCCTATGATCAAGTTATTGATTGTTCCGGAAAAGTAATTCTTCCGGGATTTGTTGATTCACATACGCATTGCGTATTTGCAGGTGATCGATCCGATGAATTTGCTCGACGATTACGCGGGGTTTCATATACTCAGATTGCATCAGAAGGTGGAGGTATTTTAGCAACGGTTTCATCAGTACGAAATGCTTCCATTGAAGAATTGGCAGAGCGTGGAATGAAACTTGCGATGGAAGCGATGAATTATGGTACAACCACAATTGAAATGAAAAGTGGGTATGGTTTATCATTGGAATCTGAGTTGTCATTACTCAAAGCAATTGACATTGTTCGAAAGGAAGTACCTATTCGTATCATTAGCACATTCATGGGGGCGCATGATTTTCCGCCTGAATATTCCGATGATCGTTCCACATATGTTGATTTGCTCATCAATGAAATGCTCCCTTCAATCAAAGAACAAGGGCTTGCTGAATTCTGTGATATATTCACGGATACAGGATATTTTACCATTCATGATTCTATGCGCATCCTTGAAAGTGCTTCTGCACTTGGATTTAAATTGAAAGTACATGCTGATGAATTGACTCCTTTCGGTGCAGCAGAGATGGCGGGCGCGATGCATGCAGTTTCCGCAGATCATTTATTGTTTTGCTCTCAAGAGGGTATGAAGGCAATGAAACAAGCAGGTACAATTGCCACATTACTTCCGGGGACTGCATATACACTCAAATTGCAATATGCACCCGCAAGAACAATGATTGAACAAGGTCTTATCGTTGCACTCGCCACAGATTGCAATCCGGGTTCATGCTATACACCGAATATGCAGTTGATACTTTCACTTGCTTGTACGAATATGGGAATGAGTATTGAAGAAGCCATTACAGCTTCAACATTACATGGCGCCTTGGCATTGTGTGCTGAGGATATATGCGGAAGTATTGAGGTAAACAAAAGTGCTGACTTCATCATGCTTGATACACATTCATATCCGGATATTGTATATCACTTTGGGGTAAACCATGTTCAGGAAACATGGGCAATGGGGAAGAGAGTTGTATAAAAAAAGCTCTCAATTTTGAGAGCTTTTCATTACTGTGGTTTCTGTATAATCAGCGGTGTGCAATTACATTGATTGCGAACAATGGGGACAGCCGCTTCGGCATTCTTTCGAGTTGTATATTCTCCAATTGTCACTACATATCTCATCGATCCATCAGGCATATTTCGTTCAATCACTTTGCAGCGCATTCTCTTATTAGTATAAGTCTGAGCTTCTTCATCTGCGGCCACTCGAGTTTTGAAAACACCAACTTGGAGCGTGAATTGTCCGTTTGCAGGAGGATTTGGGATGGGTGGTTCTACAACGTTTCCATCAACAATAAGCCCTGTATCTTTCTGTTTTTTAGGGGGTGTCATATCAGGAGCATTATTTTTTCCAGATCCACCAACCGTATTACGCAATATCTCATAAGCATCCGGAAGAAATTCGGATTTAGGATAATCATTACGAAACTTCTGCATTTCTTCGCGAGCTTTTATTGTGTCTTTTTTCGTGGCATAATAACTTATGATTCGAAATTGCGCATCATCGGCCCATTCAGAATCTGGCTTTCCTTTCACGATCTTTTTGTACATCGGAATGGCTTTCACATTGTTTTTCAGCAATGAAGCATGTAAAAATACAACGCCAGGATCATCTGGATATTCTATGATCAATTCGAGAAGTACATTCATAGCATTGGTACGATTCCCCAAAGCCAATTCTTGCAAAGCACCGCGCACTTCATTTGATTGACCAAATGCAGGAAGTGAGAAACTGCTGCAGAATAGGCAGAGTAAACCTATGATAATGCAATGTCTTGACTTGCTTTGATTGATTGAGATCATTTTCATGACCATGCCTTTTGCATTGACTAACAAAGTGGTGTATTTGACAAGTATTATACCCCACTTTTGTGCCAAAAACATTGAGTAACCCGTTGAACTTGGGTGAAATTCAATCTTGATCAAGAGAAAATGGTGGATTTATGGCGTTTTATACAGACAATCGGTTTTATCCGATGAAATTGGCAATTAATGTTGCTGCTTCTTGAGCTGCAAGAGGTTTCCCATATTTAAGTGCATTGGAGCTCATTTCTTTGAGTTTTTCTGGGTTCTTTAAGAGATGTTCAATGGCATATTCAAGTTCAGTTGAGAGGGCGGCATCCTCGATGACAATGGCAGCACCATGCTGATGTAATGTTTCTGCATTCTGAGCTTGCTCATTATTGGATGATCCTGGAAGTGGAATAAGTATTGCAGGTTTGCCACATACTGCCAATTCAGCAACAGTTCCACCACCTGCTCTACATACAATCAGATCTGCGGATGCATAAGCTGATGGCATATCATCAATAAACTGAACGATATGAACATCTTTTGGAAGTTCATGATTGATGATGAAGTCTGTGCCTGTTTGCCAAAGAATTTGTATTCCATGTTCTGATAAGCGATCGATACATTTAATCATAGCCTGATTGATTGAACGAGCGCCAAGTGATCCACCAAAAACAAAGACTGTTTTCTTCAAAGGATCAAGACCAAACACTTCAGATGCTGATTCTTTGCTAGGAATTGTTTGTACAAATGTAGAACGCAATGGATTTCCACAATGTACAATATGGGTTCGAACAGAAGGTTTGAAATATGATGCAGTTTCTTCAAAGGCAGTAATGATAAGAGTTGCATACCTACCAAGTAATGCATTTGTTTTGCCTGGTCGAACATTGGGTTCGATAATGATGAGCGGAATTCCGGAAAGAATAGCAAAAATTCCAGCTGGTAATGAAATATAGTTTCCGCCGCAAATTATACATGAAGGTGAATATTTTTTGACGATTGCTCTTACTTCGAGCAGTGCTTTTGTAAGAATCAATGGAAGCGCAAAGATCGAAGAAGAAAGTCCTCGAAAACCCTTCATACTTTGAATGGGAATGAATGGAAATCCATGTTTGGGAAGATAGCGTGATTCGATGCGATCAGGACTTCCGGTGAATTGAATGTCAAGATTTGGTATCGATTTCACTAATTCTTCAACAATTGCAATTGCAGGAAATAAGTCACCACCAGTGCCACCGGCTGCAATCAAAATGCTCTGTTGTATGGATTCAGAATTCTTCATCAGCATTAGCCAAGCAAATCTCTTAATGTATGATCACAGTCGGTATACTGAAAACGATAGCCGGATTCAATTGTTCTTTGTGGTAGGACATGTTGTCCGCCCGTTGCAATCACTGCTCCTTCACCAAGAAGAATAGACAAAGCAATATCAGGAACATGAAGCCATGAAGGTCTGTGCAGGATTGAAGAAAGCAATTCAGTAAACCTATTCATGGTTACTGCGCCGGGTGCAACAAGATTGAATGTTCCTCTAACATGCTCATTGCTCATTGCATGGAGTATAAATCCAATGATGTCTATTGGATGAATCCAAGACATCCACTGATTACCTGAACCAATTTTTCCACCCATGAACATTGAAAAGGGTAGGAGCATTTTTGCTAGGGCACCTTCTCTTGGGTCTAAGACAATTCCAATTCTTCCTATGACAACTCTTGTGAATTCATTTGCTTGCAAAGCTTGCTTTTCCCATTCAATGCAAACATTTGACAAAAATCCAGTTCCGGCTTCTGAAAATTCGGTGAAGATGGCATCTCCTCCATCGGAACCATAAAATCCAATTGCAGACGCTGAGAAGAAAAATGCAGGTGGCTCTGCTACTTGACTGATTGCTTTTACAATACCAGCAGTGCCATTTTTTCGACTTTCGAAAATTTCCTTTTTCTGTTGATCGGACCAACGCTTTGCAACGGGTTCTCCTGCAAGATGAATGACGGCATATGCTCCATTGATTTTTTCAACACATTCTGCAGACACATTTAATTCGCCACTCCATTTCACAAAATCTTGTGCAAAAGGAAGGGAACGTCTTGCCTTATCCGGCGAGCGACTAAACACGGTGATAGAATATCCCATCTCGCTCAGTACTTTAACAAGTTTCTTCCCAATGAGTCCTGCACCCCCTGTCACGATGATGGATTTCATATTGATCGCTCCGTACTGTTCAACAATGAATGCGGTACTGTTCCCGGTCTGGCATATCCATATCTGTCAATGAGTTCAGTAGAAAAATATGCATCGAGTCCAGATACGGTTAATGTACCAGCTTTTTGTAAATCAACATATCCATCTTCCTGAATACATGTATCCGGAATGATTGCTTCTGTGATCTCTCCAATAACAAATATTGTACCATTGAGAGGAATCGGGATATGCATCTTGTATTCCATCATCATTTTGATTGTGCTTTCGCGAATGTAAGGAGCAGTCCCGGTTATTGAATATTCTTCAGTGAAGCCACATTCAGTAAATTCAGAAATATCATCATCAAATTTCGCACTGGCTTGATGTGCCATTGGAAGCATTGTTTGATTGATATGATTGATTGTATAAGATTTCTGATCAAGAATATGCTCAAGTGTATGTCTGCGAACTGTATCGGGCCTGAATACCACACCAAGCAGGGGTGGATGTGCACCGATATGAACAATCGAATTGAATACACCAATATTTGTTCTGCCTTGACTGTTTTTGGTTGCAATCAAAGCAAGGGATTTAAACCCGGAGAGAGAATTAAATAGCATTGCCCGATATCGATCGGGCATAGTTGCCATTTCTTCCTTTCTGATATGTACATTTGAATGCATCATGCTTCCCAATCGAGCATACCACCAATAAGATTTAGCACATTGAATCCTCTTGCATAAAGATATTCGCATGCTTTGGCACTGCGTCCACCACTTCTGCAATACAAAATCAATTCATGTTCTTTGAAATGTTCCAATTCTTCAATACGAGATGATAAGATATCTAATGGTATCAAAATTGAATGGGGAATATTGGATTGTTCATGTTCTTCCGGCTGACGAACATCGATCAAAACCGGGGTTTCTCCAATATCAAGTCTCATTCTCAATTCTTCCGGCGTGATTATGCCATAACTCATAATGATAACCTTTAAAATGTATTTCTTATGCCAATATTAACACGCAGCGATGAAAAATTCCAGACATCATCTCTACCAACTTGACTCAAAATCGAGTTTAATACTCTCTGATATTGTGCTTCGCCAAACAAAGTGATAGACTCCGAGATCTCCTTCTGTAATCCCAAACCAATATTTGCTGAAAACCACAGTGTTGAAAGTTCATCGAGTGAGGTTGTTCCGAGAGGCAATTCTCTTGTTCCTGTTTGAACATATGTAAATGATAATGGGGATTCAATCATTCGAAATGTATTTGCATTTTTATTCACAAGCAAAGAAGCTTGACCCATCGCAAACATATAGAGCATATCCTGAATCTGCCATCTAAAACCACCGGAAAATGCGATGGTTGGAAGATTGGCTTGCAGCACTTTTGATTCTCTAAATGGTACATAACCGTTTGTGACACTATCATAGATGAACTTTCAGCTTGAAATCCACTAGGGGCATCCATCATTGCTATTGTATTGATTGATTGCAAATCATGAAAATGTGTGCTAGCTATAGCATATGCACCCCAATCCCATGATGGAAGATGATCCATGACTTTTTGTTCGACCTTAGCTTGAAATGATGTGCCTTCATATTGCAACATAAATGTCGAGATATTTCCTGCAATGTCTTTTGCTTCAATTTCCATTGTACCTTTTGTTATGCCAACGGCCGGTTTTACGAAGAGCGTATATTGAGGCATCCCTTTAGAGATATCTGCTTCTTTTATTTTTGAACCATTTTCATAGGCAAGCAAACCCTGGGATGAAAGAATGCGAACACTTTCTAGACCTTTGTCTTGTGAGCGTTCATCACGAATGACAATATTCATTGCCCGATCAAGATTTCTTCTTTCAAATACCGGAGGTAATGTGTCCACTACTTCTTGCAATACTTCAAATCCTTGACCAATCATATTCCCATAGGCATCATTGGTAGCAAATCCATATGAGTACAAACCAAATGGGATATCTGATTTGAACATGTGTACTCCAAATGGGACATCCATTTTCATCGTGACATAATTGCTGAGTCCAACATATTCAGGCGCATATTTTATGGTGTCAATTTCTCTTCCATTGAACCGCAATGTTGCCAGTCCTTCGGTTGGAACGATAATATTGACATAGTGTCTCCAATTGGTATAGCTTGTTTTTGGTGTGGAGAAACGATATTCTTTCAAAAATTGCTGTGTTGGACTCACTATCAACATCATCGGATCGCCGATGGAATCACCCCTGACAGTCAACCCTCTTTCATCATTGCGTGCAATGCCACCTAAATATCCATGCGAATACTGTGCAACAAGCACAGGTTCATTGGCAGTCAGCATGATGTTCCGTGATCCCGCAGATGTATTTTCATACATTTGACCTTGTTGCAATTCTTTGATGAAAGTGGAGTTTTCAAAAATTTTAGTGTTTGGTCTGGATGCTAATACGCGATATGTATAACTGCTTCTTTTGGCAAATTGACCCAAGATGAAATGCTTACCCCAAGAGGTGACAGGTGGAACTTGCTCAACGATATAGTTACAAAATGGTACTCTCATTGGAACATCTGCGCATTGATGTCCGCTAAAAACGGCAATTGGTTTTGATGCCTGAACTCTTGTTCCTGTGAGGTCCGGAAACACAATGCTATCGCCACCATTTATATTTTTTGCAGGAGGTTGATAATTCATCGCGGCGATCTGATATACATCACCTTTATTCATGATTACCGGGAATGGGATTTTTGCATATTTATTTCTTGATGTAACCACAGATGGCGTGATATAAATCAATGTGCTATCCTGTGTTGCAACAATTGCCATATGAGAGACAAGATCATTCGTTGGAGTTGACTGATAACTCATTGCATAGTATTCAAGTCCAAGTGCAGATGTTGGTAATGCCAAATAGGAATCGGTTGAACTTCCTCTTTCATTTAAACATGTTACTGAAATTGGTTGATCAGATGTTATTCTTACGGCATTGGGTTGTAAAATTCCATCGCCAGTTACTTCTGCAATTGGTGGTACGCGAAGTCTTCTTACAGTTCCACCAATCACAAGGGTATCTAGTCTATAGCGAGCACCAATGATTTCCATTCGTATGCGTGTCGTGATATCTGAACTGATGAACAATTCAAAATTTGGTGTGCTTCTATCTTCAATATATACATCTCCTCCCCTGGCATCAGTCAATTTCATTTTTCCAACTTTATCGCGAGAATGATGCCATGAATTTTCCTGAAAACAAATCCAGAATTCAGTACCTTCTGAAGTTTTGCTAATGCTTTTCTGTGGAGATTGTCCTTTTATGGCGCAAATAGCAGCCATTCCTGCAAAAACAATACACAAAGTATGAATATAATGTCTCAGTTTCATTTTTTGTGAACCATACTCATGTGATACAATCCCCGTTCGGTTCGCATGCGAATGACATATACTCCACTTGGAAAATTAAATAGATCATCGACCTTTACATCAAAGATGTGACGACCTGCACTTTTTCGTTCAATTGGATAATCCTGGATGAGTTTTCCTTGGGAATCATATAATGTAAATTGAACTTCTCCTTCTTTCCCAACATAGTAGGTGAATGATGTTGTATATGCAAATGGATTCGGCAGATTAATATCCATTCCTTCGGCTTGTGCTTGAATTACCAAAGGGTCTGAAAATCTAATCTTCCCACCAGACTGAACAATTGATTGTATCGAATCACCAATAGAGAATGAAAGTGCATTGATAGAAGTGATGCTATCAATTCCTGCTAGCACCTCCAATTGAAGAAAAAATAAAATTCCTTCAGATTGAAAAAGCGGATTCTGACAAGAAATTGAATATGTGCGGTTTACTGAATTTTCTGAAAGAAGTGTGATGATTGGTTTCTTACATGTAAAGAGCGTGCCCGACTTTGTAATGGCATCCTTTAAGATGATTCTTCGTTTTGGAATGGAGACAATCACCGAGCAATTAGAGACCATCGCCTCGGATGTAGTTTTTACAGAAAGTGGTAATTCAATAAGGCTGCCCTGCTTCACCAATGTATCTGGCAATATGACTTCTGTCATACCTGCCTGCAATACATTTGCTGCTAATAAAACTATTACCGAAAAAACTATATGTAATGGCAAAAAATGCACGGATATGTCAAAATAAAGGGAAGAATTAGCCTATTTCTCAAATCACAAACAAAAATATAAAATTTACCCCTAGCGTTCCTCTGAAATGAAGGCTATGTGGATAATCTGCTCAATCTCTCACATTGACATACATATCAATGCTACATCGATGATGTCTTCCATGGAACATCCTCTTGATAGATCGCAATATGGTTTGTTTAACCCTTGTACAATTGGGCCAATTGCACTAGCACCTGCAAGTCTCTCAGAAATTTTATACGCTATGTTCCCTGCATCCAGATCTGGAAAAATAAGAATATTGGCATCACCTGAGAGAGGTGATTCTGGTGCTTTTTTCTGCGCTATTTGTGGAATCAATGCTGCATCAAGTTGCAATTCACCATCGGCTATGATATGCGGGTAATTGCTCTTGAAGAGTGTACATGCATCATTAACTTTCTTCGCATCTTGATGAGCTGAGCTCCCCTTGGTAGAAAATGATAGGAATGCAACTTTTGGGTTGTTGTTTGTGAGCTTCTTATAATGAACTGCGGTCATTGCCGCTATATCAGACAATTGTTCAACTGTTGGTGATGGCACCACCGCACAATCTGCATAAAACAGTACATATTCAGGAAATGTCATGACGAAAAAACTGCTGACGGTATTGATACCTTCGGCAAGCCCCACCGTTTTCAACCCGGCCTTTATGACATCCCGAGAAGCTTGCGAGCCTCAGTTTCAGACTCAATGCCGGAATGAGACAGCATGAGAGCAGATACATATTCTTCAGTGATAGAAAGTTCGGGGTCTCGAATCTCAATATTCTGAATATCAATACCATGTATATTGGCTAAATTCTCAATATCTTGCCTTTTACCTATGAGTACCGCATTCCCAAGCTTTTGTTGATATATGACATTGGCTGCTTCTAAAACACGAATGTCTAAGGCATCCGGAAATGCAATCGAATGTGACGACTGTTGGGCGCTTTGTATCAGTGAATTTCTAATATTTGAATGTATTTCATTCTTCATTGGAAGACTTAATTGGTATGCATTTTGTAAATTGACAAGGTAGAATGTGAAGAATCACAAATCAATCTGTACAAAAATGCAAAAAAGGGTTTGATGAACCAGTACAATACCTCATTCATTCGTTTCCTGTTTGCTCTGTCAATCATCGTTTGTTTGCATATACAATTGCAAGCTCAAGGGAGTGCAGGATCAAAAGGGAAGATGCCCAGACTTTCAATTGTGGATATGCCAACCGCAAGTATTTTGCCTCAACGCGCATATAGAGTTTCCAGTTTGTTGATGCAGGAATCAGGAATGCTAGTACAAGCTACATATGGATTGGCAAAAAATGTTAATCTTGGATTTTCATATTCATCCATGCCGCTTTTCGGCGAAGGAGACCCAGCATTACAACCATTATTGTTATTTGAAATTCGTGCAAGATTATTTGCAGAAACAAAAACAAGACCCGCATTGGCAATTGGCGTGAATTCTCAGGGCATAGGTCAATGGAGAGATGTACGAAGATTTGAATATAATGCTCCGGGCATATATCTCTGTGCTTCAAAAAATATTGGTTGGGAAGCAGGGAAATTATCATTGCATGGCGGAGTGAATTATCCAATAATGCCATCTGCCTATTCCAATACACCAAGTGCATTTTTAGGTATTGAACAATCCATTGCATCGAATGTGACATTATCTGCAGAATATGTTGGTACATGGAATGAAGACCCAACATATATGAACAGTGATGGACTATTAAATTGTGCTGTGAAATATTCTCCGTTCAAAGGGGTGAATCTCTATTTTCAAGGGAGAGATTTAATGGAGAGTAGAGTGAATGCACAAGGGTTCTTGCGATATGTGGGTATAGAGTATATCGGCGTTTTCTGATATGGACATCAGCCTTGTGCTCTTTGATCTTGGTGGCGTTTTATATAATATCGAACATGCCAGAACAAAACATCAACTTGTGAATATTAGTAGTTCCGCCAATTGCAATCTGAAATTTACCCTCGAACAAGCTGATCCTATCTTTGCTCAATATGATGCCGGAAACATTGACACAAAGGAATTTCTTCAAGCTCTGAGAACTGACTATGCATTACATGGCACTGATGAAGAAATTCTCCAAGCATGGAATGCAATGTTGCTTGGTCTTTATCCTGATTCACTCGCTCTTGTTACTCTACTACGCAATCATGTGAATATTGCGCTACTCAGTAATATCAATGAATGTCATCATCGCTATATTCAAGATGCTTGTTCAGAATTATTTGCACAGTTCCATCATCTGTTTCTTTCCTATACGCTCGGTAAGAAAAAACCTGATCCTGACATATTTGAATATGTTATTCAGCAAACCGGTTGTCCAGCACATTCCATACTTTTTCTAGATTATACACCAAAAAATTGCGAGATAGCCAAAACACTTGGCATACATACCCGTCTCATTGATCCGCATTCACGAGTATGGGTAAAAGAGATTACATCACAATTCATGTAAAAGATTGATGAAATCAATATTCATAATTGCTCTTGTGTTCCAAAGCACAATACTATATTCTCAGGATACTTTTTATCCTCATTATATCGCTAATCCTCTTGAAGCAAGGGTTGGTTCATTTTATCAGCCAAATGTTGATAGACTCAGACTCGATATCGGGCAAACCATTGACTTCACTCAACATGATTTAGGTGATGGTTGGAAAGGTGGTTTTGGAACAGATGCATTTATTCTCACAAGATTGAGAAGCGAAGGCAATTTTAAGTTTCCGGTTGAAACTGCAGATTATTTTTTTGGTCTACAAGCATCTGCTCATGGAACGTTAAATGCCACACCAGTAGGCGCTCGATTGAGACTTTCTCATATCTCGACACATCTGGTTGATGGAGCAGCAGATGCGCAAGGTGTTTTTTCTGCTCGAAAACCATTTGTATATAGTCGTGAGTTTGCCGATCTATCCGGTTATGCAATGATGGGGCCATTGCGCATCTATGCAGGTCTGACATGGATATGGTCAACACAACCAAGAAATATTGGAAGAATTGTTCCTCAATTGGGTTTTGACACAAGACAATCTATCGCCAAAAATATGGTTCTCGAAGCTGGATATGATGTTCGTGTAAGTGAAGTAGCAGACATCACGCTACCAACTCATTCATTACGATGTGGGTTGAAATATGCAATGACTACACAAACTGGTTTTTGGTTCGGACTCATTGCTTCATCAGGTAGATCCATTCATGGGATGTATCACACTGAAAGAGAAGACTTTCTTGGTTATGGATTTAGGATGGCATATTGATGTTGTTCAAAGCACTTCATATTGTTTGCATGGTGATTGCCACAATAGCTTCTTTGCGTGCCGATGATGCTGAAGAATCCATGCGTAAAGACATACCTCCACAAGTCAAATTTTTAAGAGTATTTGGTGGTGATGATGAGTCAATGCCTCCAATAGCAGTTTGTTCAAGACCAACCAATAGTCAAAAACCTACCATTTCATTTAATTTCACACATGTAACCATCGAATTGGATATTCAGTCTCCTACTCCGCCGCAAATGTTTGTAATATTCACACATTGCAATGCAGATTGGACTGAACATGACAATCCTTTTTTGAATGATCCTGGATTACTCCGAACAAGTAATATTGACTGGAGTTTAGCACCACCGGCATCTCTTTGGTATTCATATAAGGGAATACTAAAGGTTCCAAATGATCATGTGAAATTGAATGTTGGCGGAAATTGGAAAGCGAAATTCTATTTATATGATGATCCAAGCATTCCAATTGCAACTGCGAAATTTTTTGTGGTCGACCCTCGCGTTGAAACTCGCATGAATGTGATTGGAGATTTTTATTCTCCGAAAAAAACTGTCTATTCCTCAGGTGCATATTCAATTGAAGCAAATGTACGATCAGTCGAAGGGATGAATGATGGTCAATTAAACACAGCTGTGTTTTATCGATTGAACCGATATGAAGAACCGTTCATTGTTTCAGATATGATATCCTATCAAGATGTAAATGAAAGAATTCATGCTTATCCATTGCAAACAATGATTGTCGGATTTGGAATGACTGGCAGACGATTTAGAATAAATCATATACCCGCAGAAAATGAATATCGTGTGTTGAATCTTGCGGATTTTTCTTTATTTCCTCGATCAAATGCTCTGTTAAGAATGTGGACTCCTGAATTATGGCGAAATGCATCATTCATGGAAAAGTCAGATGGAGGATTCATGAATACGAGATTCCTGCCTTATGAAGAAAGAGGTTATGTTCAATTTGAATTTTTGCTGAATACGCAGCTTGTTCAAGCAGAACATGAAGTATTTGTGAGTGGATCATTCAATAATTGGAAACCTGATGCTAGCTGGTTGATGAAATGGGATGAAGAAACAAAATTGTACAGATTGCGGCAATGGATTCCTCGCGGAAGACATAGCTATCTCTATTTGACCGGTGAAGTTGATGCTGATACGCGAAAAGCAATCCGAATGACTGCAGAAGAGTTTGAGGGGAATACTGCAAGAGCAGGTCATCCATTTATTGGTTTGATTTATTATCGTGAATTTGGAATGGGTGGCTATGATTCAATTGTTGGCATCGCAGGAGGAAGCGTCTATGGCTCCTGGTAATACACCGAGACATTTGATTCTTCTTGGGAGAATATGGTCATATCTATTGCTATTGATTCGCCCCATATTGATGTTGATATCAGCAAAATTCAGGGAAAGAGAAAATGGAGTTCAATCTCAAACATTAACTTTTCACGATACTAATGCAAATCGTTCAATTTGGATTCATGCATCTTCACTTGGTGAGTTTGAGCAAGCCAGACCGATTATTGAGAACATTAAAAAACGCAATCCACACATTGATGTGACGGTCACATTCTTTTCGCCCTCCGGATATCGAATTCGTCATGACTATGAATATGCTAATAGAGTGCTGTATTTACCATTGGATACCAAAGGTAATGCAATGTCATTCATACAACATATCAAACCTGATATCATTCTATTCATAAGATATGAGTTATGGTTGAACTATTTGCTTG
>RGCF01000151.1 GCA_009919265.1 Bacteroidota bacterium
AATATTTTAAAGAAAATGACAGATATGCCTCGTGCTCAAAAAGACATTGCAAAAATACAGATGAAGCTTGGAATAGGTGAATGGGCAGTAGGTGGAACAAAGGCTATCTATGCGTATGACAAAGACAGGTATGACATTGAAAGAGACCAACGAGCCCAAGCAGGTATTATAGATTTTCCTGGTATGGGTCCAGAAGGTGCAGCTGCGCCTGAAGGCCAGATGGATGGCCTCGGATATTTCCAGGAGCAAGGGGATGAAGCGGGTTATATTGATGATGGTGAATTAGGTGAGATTAACGGATTTGATGATGATAATTAAAAGCGGCATAAGTACCATAAAGTAAATCGCAAAAGCTTATAGATGAGACGGTTAATCGTCGGTGGATTACTATATTTAACAGGTATTGCAGTTATACTGGTTTTAAAACCGCAATACATGTTCCGAGAAGATGGGCGTTGGAAGGAATTTGGAATAGGGCGTGATCCTAAGAATTTTACACATATACCCTTTTGGTTATTTGCAATTATATGGGCTCTTTTTTCATATGTTCTTGTTGCATTATTTGAAGATGCTGTATTTAATACACACCAGTATGAAGATATTCCTATACAGAGGCCTCGCAATAATCGTTCTAATAACGGAAAACGAAACAATGTTGAGTTAACTCCCGGATACTATATGTTAAATGAAACATCCACTGGACGCAATGGTGTTCCTAGATATGTATATTTAGGACCAGAAGAACCTAATATCTAATTACGTAGGACATATCTGTGCTATTCCGTTTAGCATATGTTGGCAATATATCCCTGCCCAAAATGCATAAAATCCAGAGGATAGACCTTTTCTTATACCAGGTGATCCAGACTGAATTAAACCTTCAATGGGCCATCGTAATCCAGGTGCAATACCTAGGATAAACCACATGATTATAATTGGAAGAGGAGTTATAAGAACTCTATTGAATTGAATCCACCATTGAATTTGACCACAACTTAAGTGTTGAATTAAGCAATTTGAACCATATCCTAATACTACAGCTATGAATGGCATACAAATATAAGGCCCTAACCAGTCTGGAAATGCTTCATGATTAATAAATCCAGCATCCCATGATAGCATGAAAATGCCAAGCACAATACCAACAAGTAATGAAATAACAACACGGATACCACTATTTACACCAGATGTCTTTGCAGGAGTATCCTCTGGCATCTCTGAATAGTCTTAATGGAAAAATACTAGGATAATCAACCTAATATCTAACAGATGGCAACTCAGCTTGATGCAAAATTTTTCAGAAGGGCTAAAAAGGTTAACCGGGCAGTTGAAATCACAGAGAATCAAGCATTCATTCCGGCTGTAAAAGATAGTCCTGAAATACGTGTTACTTTACCAAATCGTCGTCTGAAATCTCTTGAAGAAAGAAAGGATGAAATTGAAGATCGTATGTTACAAGTGTCTAGTATTGAAGAAGAGATTGAAGTGGAACGTAAAACACTTTTAACACTTGTTAAACAATTTCATGAAAATGGATCTGCTTCAGAAGTAGTTGCGCAAAATCTCAAGGTGAAAGCTTTAATGGAAAAGCGTTCTAGTGTAGCAAGGCCAGAAAAGTGGATTGAAGAATTAGATGGCCTTTCATTAAAAGATGTATTTGCAAGTAAACGTGATGATAGGAAGATTGGTGTGCCTGTGTATCAAGTAAAACGTCGAGTAGAGCCTATATCAAGCCTCTATATTGACTTAGGTGCAGCTGCAGAGGCTGCGGAAGTAGTAGTAGTAGCTCCTCCTCTTCCTGTAATAAAACCTAAAACGGCAGATGTGCCTGCAGAACCAAAAACAAAAGAAGAAGTTGCACAGGGTGTGATTATTGGAACAAAGAAGACTATTAAAATAAAGAAAGCAACTTCTGCAGCGCCACCACCTGGACTTCTATAATGTTAACCAGACAAAGGATATTCTTTCAAGTGTTTTTCATTTCTATCACAATCAACTTGTTCAACTTTATATCTATAACAAGCTCCATTTGGATCTTTATACACTAAAGCATCTACTGTTGTCGGATGAGGATATTTGTAAATAACCTCATGTGCACCTTTTCCCCCCATAGCAATATATACTACACCTATGGATACACCTAGAGCAAAGGGTACAAAGTTAAAAAATCCAAAGAGGTCACCCATCTAACCTATGCAGGATATAGAAAGATGATAGTAGATGTTTTAAAAAATCCAGTTTTTTGTTATACGGTTTCATTTATGCTTGGTCTAGCTATGGTAGTGATATTAGCTCCAATATGCCATGGAAAAGAATGTATGGTGGTAAGGGCGCCACCTATCCATGAAGTTCGTGATTCGGTATATCATATTGCATCTAAATGCTATAGATTTGAAACAGTTCAGATGGATTGCCCTGCACAAGGTGTCATTGAAGCATTTGAAAATATTAAGAAGGTGCGCTTATAGGTCCCGGGTTTCTTTACATTGAACAAAAAGAATGGCTAACGCGGGTACTCTGCTGTCTGACTTAGATGGAAAGGCACCTCTCGCTGGAGATAGTGATCTTGTGAAGATGATTTATCACGATATGAATTCTGGACAAGATATGCGTCCGGGTATGGGTTTACCTTCAGGTATGGCACCTGGTGGCGTTCAGGGTCCTATGATGCCTATGCCTCCTCCTCAACAATCAACACAACACTACCAAATGGACCCTGGTCCTTCTACCGCGCATATAATTGGAGGACAGCATCCTACATCTGCAGACTTTGCTCAGATGCTTCAAAGTTCAACCCCGGGATTTGCTGCAGGTGGTAATTGGGCTTCTTCTCAGGGGTATGGACAAACTGGTTCAAATTCACAGCAAGCCCAGTTGGCTGCTCAGATTGCAAATATGCAAGCTAGCCAGGGTAAGGCGTGGAGTAATATGCTAAGTGGTGAGATGAAGACACCTATTTTAATTGCAATTCTAGTTTTTATTGTAAATTTACCCTTCTTGAGTGTTTTAGTAGCACATTACGCGCCATGGATGTTAAAGGCTTCCGGTGATATGAATATGTATGGTCAGCTTTCTAAGGCCCTTTTGGTAGGATTCATGTTTTGGGGTGCAAATCGAATAATACTTCCTTTGCTAGGTTAAGATAGATGAATACTCCTTCTGTTTGCGCATGTTTAATTGCTGCGGCTATAGCATTTGTTTTAATATTTGGAAATGTATCCATATCTATGATGCTTGTATCAGCAGGTGCTGCGGCAATTGTATATTCAGTAACAAAATCATTACAATATTCAACCGGTTCAGCTATAATTGCACTTTTTACAATGGCTGCTCTAATGCGTTACGGTGTTATTAGGAAGGAGGGATTTAATGTATTTACAGGCCCTACTGACATCTCTAAGATGTTAAGAAATCTAAAGGAAGGATTTAAGTCAAAGGATGAGGAGGAAGACTTCAAGGATAAAGAGGATGAGGAGGGGTTTAAGTCAAAGGATGAGGAGGAAGACTTTAAGGATAAAGAGGATGAGGAGGGGTTTAAGTCAAAGGATGAGGAGGAAGACTTTAAGAACAAGGATGACGATGAAGAAGGATTTACAAATATGAGAGAAGGATTTATAAGTCAGGTATTTCAGAATATTACAAGAGCGGGATATAACAGCCCCGGCTTTGGAATGGCTGGTCCTTTGGTGGAAGGGTTTGAAGATGAGAAAAAGGCTGAGAAAAAAGGAAAACCTGCACCTGCAATGAAAAAAGAAGAGATGGCAATGCCCTTCAAGCTTGGTGAGATTCCAAGCCAGGTAAAGAATGGTCCTCACATTGATGCAGGTTCTACACTTATTAAGGCAATCCAGGGTCTAAATCCTGATCAGATAAATGCAATGACAAAAGATACAAAGCAACTCATTGATACCCAAAAGAGTTTAATGGGTATGCTTGGAACTATGAAGCCTATGATGAATGATGGAAAAGAACTCATGGAGACATTCCAGCAGATGTTTGGTGAAAATGCCAAGGTAATGTAAATATTTTTTAATATATAATCACTCTAATTGAAGCCTAGCATCAATTAGAATGGTTCGCTGTCCTCCTGGGATGATATGTTTTCCTAATAAATTCGGAGTAATATCATGGCCATCTATTACTCTATGTTTAATCTTTATAGTAACGATTGCTCTTGTTATTTGGTCGTATAAGGTTGCACCTGATATTATTCTTTTACCAAGGGGACCTATGCCGACTGCTCCTATTGTAAAAGTAAATGTAAGAGGTTCAGACAGTCGTTATTCAAGAGCACCTGAGCCCGAGCGTGACTGGGATACTCCTCCTGATCTTTCACGTATTCCAAATCCTGCAACACCCTTCAATATACCAACCCAGGGTGTTGCAGAAGAATATCAGTCTATGGGAATTGTAAAGACACCTCAGGGAAAATTGCTACCCCTTTTTGGTAGAAGATGCGTATCTTCAAGAGAGCGTTATAATTACTATACTCGCACGGACTCTTATAATCCTATACCTTTACCAATAGAAATGCAAGGGCGTGATTGCCAAGATCAAGTTGGGTGCCCTGAATTATTCAATGGAGATAGAGTTAATATTAGCACATTAAATGAGCATGGTGAAGTTACTATATATAAGGTGCGAGATATTATCAGATAAACAAACACATGCTATAATAAGGAATGTCAGATACCCAGTGTAAAGCAGGAGATACAACTGGATTCCCAGTTACTTTATCGCAGAGTTTATATACAAATTGGCCTGCTACCTCAAATTCTCAAGAACAACTTCAGAAATTAACTATCCCGACAGATTTTTCTATACAGTGGCAAAATAATGGTATACAGACATGTAATATTTCAGTTAATCAGACATTAAATTCTGCATCAGCTCCGGGTGTCTTTCAAGTTTCAGGGTTTAGCCCAGATGGTTGTACAATTACATATGGTTCTGCAATATATCAATGTTCCGGTGTTATTTCTATTATTCAGAATCAACACCCTACATTTACACAGGGCGGCAATGCTCAATATGAAATGATTTTAGCATTTCAGATAAAAAACAAAAATATAAATCCATCATCTCCAGATATTATTTTACTATGTAGACCTCTAATTTTCCAAATATCAGGAGAGAATACACCCTTTTGGAATGCAGTAGATGTTGCAACAACTCAACAGAAATTACAAAATAATATTGCAATAGATTTGTCTTCATTCTATGGGTATAATGCTTCATTGCCTATGCCAATGATAACATATCAGACGTGTATACCTGTGAAGCATTTTAATAATAGTCAGTATTCCTATGGAAGTTTAAGAATGCGTGTAAATGTTGTCCCTCAACCACTATATGTAGTTGCAAGTGAAACTGGTTTAGGAAAATGTAGCTCAATTAATAAATACACATTGGTAACAAGTGGAAATGGTCCTATAGATATCTTTGGGTATGGCACTATTATTCAATTTCGAGATGGGAATGGTTCTGATTTATTCCCAGTTCAGACAACTAAATCAAATCTTGTTCCAAATACAGCACCAAATTCAATATCTGCCTTTGCAGATGTCTTACAGAAATTTGAAATTCTAGTTCCAGAGGCATTCCTTGGAAAGTCCCTAGCTGATATTGCAAATGCACAATCTCCTCCTCCAGTTAAAAATAAAAAGAAGGCCTATAAATGTTATACAATTGATCCAACAAAGGATATTGTAGGCGACCAAATTATGGTAGATCCTACAACTGGTCAGAGTCTAGTTGATACACAGAAACAAGAGGCACTTGATGCTGCAGGTGGTGATACATTAATGGTAAATGCTTCAGATGGCTCTTCCGGCATCATGCCAGGTGATATTGAACATGTTATAACTGCTATATTAACTGCTATAGGGACAATAGCACTCTTAGCATATTTAGGCTTCATTGTCCATATGCTAATATACAGAGACACTGGATTTCATGATTCGTTGCCTCATCTTCTTGGATTTATAGTTTGTTTAATTGCTCTTATTTTATTTTCTATATATGTTGAAAAACCGACTGAGTAATATTACTAATACACGGTAGATATGTCTCGGGGTCTTGCGTTTTTAATATGGCTGTTATGCGTTGGTATATCAGCCATATTACTTGGATATTTTTTAAAGAATTCTTTGAATCCGATTATAAGAGAAGGATTTGCAGTTTATACATGCCCAAGTGGAACAAATGATTTTGTAACAGAACAAGGGGAAACCCATTGTTGTAATGGAGACGTAGTTGATGGATATTGCACAGGTAATTTACGCTGTACTTTATCTCCAAAATCTAAATCAGGTCTACCAACCTGCACAGATTTAGCAGCTTCAGATGCAGCCTCTGCTGGTGCGAGTAAGTGCCCTCCTTCTATGCCTCATTATTTTGGATCTTGTAATGGTAATGTTATAGAAGGATGCTCAGCATCACCACCTACAGCAAATGGACTTGAGCCATCAGACCCTCTTCAACCTCAGTGTATCTTGTATAAGACGCGCGATCTGGATTTAGTTAAACTTGACAGTTGCTATAATGTTAAACAGGCTACCATCAAAGAATCTCAATGTTCCGCTGCTCAGAGAACTGCCAGCTTACCTGCCTGCGCAGCCGCTGCGGCGGCTGAGAATGCTCCTCCTCCTCCTACTGCTAGTCAAAACTGCCCAGCTCCTCCTGTTCCAACATTTGTGATTACAGGAGATTGGATTAGTAGCAGGATAGCTGTTCAGAAGAAATTTGTTTTACCCAATGGAAATGTGGCCTATGCTATTCAACATGGTGTTTATACAAAAATAGTAGTTACTGATCCGAATAACATACCATTGACATCTAGGGTATATGAAGGTCCTATATCAGAGCTAAACACCCGTGTCGCTGACATGGCAAAGGTGAATGCATTAGTAGATGCTACGGGACATTATATTCTTGCTACAGCACCCTAAATTATTCAAAATACCCATTCTTATTCCCTTGCTCCAATGCATCTACATGCTTTGAATCATCGGGAAACAAGTTAGAAGATCTTGAGCCAAGAGGTTCTGTTATTAAAGCATGCTTTTCATCAATTGAATGGTCAGGATGTTTAAAATCATTATCTTGATCTTCTGTCTTAGAAGTAAAATCAGTTGTATCATATGTCTCATCAGCAGAACCTCCTTGATCTAGTTTATGTATTGCGCTTGAATATTTTGCTCCAGCATTTCCAGCTTGTTCAAAAGCACCCATGTTATTTACTGTTCCAAGAATACTTAGAACATCATCATTATGATCTTGGATGTAAATTGCCATTATTACTAGAAACATTCCTAAAGA
>RGCF01000152.1 GCA_009919265.1 Bacteroidota bacterium
CTCTTCTTCTACCGAAGAAGAATCGACCGCCGTCGCAGCCGAATGGGAATACAAATCTACGACTCTTTTCTATTCCCACCAAATCCTTTTTGGGGTATTGATGTAAATATTTTTGGCCTTTTTATGCAAAATCATCAATTACCACAATGTGGAAAACGTTGCAACCCCTTGATTACTTTGGCTTTTTTGGAGATTTCTCAACCTTTTTTTTCTGTACAGGCGCCTGTTTTATTTTTTTTACTGCAGAAGGACTTTCACCTTTCCTTGCTGTTTTTTGATTGTTTTTTGGACTTACCGGAGCCTTAGCCTGCTTTGCACTCTTTTCTGCAGATTTTTTTTCAGGTGTTTTTTGAACTTGCTTTGATGCTTTTTCCTGCTGCAAATAATTCACTGCTTTGTCAAGCATAATCTTGATACGAATAATTCCCTCAGTTTTTTGCGTTACTTTAAAACCATTGTGAATTCTGTATCCAATAACCCACAATACTTCATCTGCAGAACATAATACAAGTACTTTGCGTTTGTCTGCAACATTGATTTTTGCATTCGTGAGAAAATCACTCACCGTCATTGAACCATCCATTCCAATTGGTGTCAATCGATCACCATCCCTCCAATAACGAATCACCAATTGCTCTGGTAATAAATCGGCATCGAAATATTCGATGAGTGGATGCTCTCCAAAATTTACGCTACGAGGGTCAGCAATTTCACCTGAATAAGAAATGCCATGCGATGAAAAATTTCCAAGTTTATGGATAGGCATGAAGATGTCTACTACTTGTTCGGGCCTAGAGAATATAAGCTCTTCACGATCGCGAATCACGAATAATTCTTTTGTGATATCAAGTCTTCCACCAGCAGGACCCTTTGCCATAGCGAGAATTGAGTCAATCGCATTCATGGAAATTGGCTGCATGTGTAAGTATGAACGCAATGATGCTTGAATCAATTCGCCTTTTGCAAAGTCTTTTATGGATTCAAACATTCCAATATTGATGGCAAATGAGGATTTTGATAATTCTCTTACACCTTGCTTCATGATATGAATAATCCGCTCAGCAATAAATTCCTGGGCTTCACGCATCAAGGTTGTAGTACGATTCAATACTTCAGTCAAACCAGGAGAATAATCAGAGCGCAATAATGGGAGCAATTCATGACGAATTTTATTTCGTGTAAAATTCATTGAAGCATTTGATTCATCTTCACGCCATTCAAGTGAACGTACATTTGCATAATGCTCTATCTCTTTTTTACTAAGCCAAAGAATTGGTCGTATATATGATAGTTTTTTATCAACATCTCTTCTTGGCGGAATACCAGCCAAACCTGTTACTCCGGATCCTCTCATTAAATTCATTAACAGTGTTTCTGCATTGTCCTCTGCATGATGAGCAGTAGCAATAACATCTGCATGTGAGATTTTTGCTGCTTTTTCAAAGAATTGATATCTCATGATGCGTGCAGCAATCTCCGTTCCTAAATTGTATTCTTTCGCATAGTGCGAAACATCAGCCTGAGTATGATGGAAATGAAGTCCATACTTCGATGCCAACTTCCGAACGAATGCCTCATCCTGATTTGAAGCATCACCGCGCAGCATATGATTGCAATGTGCAACATGTATAGTACACCAACCACGAGTGCTTATGACTGAAAGCAAATCCAATAACACAACAGAATCAATTCCACCACTTACTCCTACAACTATCGTGCTTGGTTTTTTGATTCTAATTTCTTGCTCAAGAAATTGAATTGTTTTTTGAAGCATCGGTTCTAATTGCTTAGGCAATGCATCCACCTTTGCCTTCGACATAGAATTGCCCCATGTTTCGACTTTTTTGATTGGAGGAAAATCCTTTCCAACTTTATCTAATGGAACCACTTTCGATGTATTGGCTTGCTTTTGAACACTCTCTTGCGGCCCTTTCCCATTGTCTTGTTTTGGAGACTCTTTCGTAGCTGACTGATGTTTCTCTGCTTTTGCTGGAATATCCTTAGACTCGGCAACCGAAATATCTTCACCTACAGATTCCGAAGCAAGATCACCAATGCTCTTCTGCTGCTTTTCTTGCAAATGTTGCATTCGTTTGAGTTTTTTTCTCTCTTTCCATTCACGAAGTCTTCGCTCTTTGCGTGATAGTTTTTCCTCTGAACCAAGTGACTCTGATGAAGTTCCTGTATCATTTACTGATTTTTTGGACTCTTTGTTTATTGGTTCTTTTTTCGTTGATTCAACCCTTGCAGTGCCCTTTACATCATCTAAAGACTGATCAAGCTTGACTTTTTTTGACACACCTTTTTTCGAGGGTGATGCATCCTTTTTGTCGTTTTTAGCAACAGTTTTACCCTTCTTTTCAGAGATCGGCTTCTGTTCTGCCTCACTCTGCTTTTTGGATATTTTCGTTACATTTTTTTCTGCTTGCTCTTCAGTTTTAGGAGTTGTTTTTTTTGCAACTTTAGACATGAGTCCCTTGGGTTTCGCAATCGAAACCGTTTTTATTTTTTTGGGCTCTTGATTTTGCGCTTTCCTATCAGCGGATACAATCTCATCTTTGGTAGCAACCTTCTTGGTTGCACCTTTTTTGGAAGGTGTGGATTTTGCCATGAGTACTTCTGAAAATGACATCAATTGTTGATGGAACAGCATCATGCAAATGCATTATGCAACATCATCCTGCAATTGATGTGAATGTAAAAATTCAATATATGCCTCAAGCCGATCTTCAACTTGGGCAAAAGATTCATACTGCTGAACATCCTGCTTTACAGCAGAAGCGCAGTATAAACCCCGTAAATATCCTGCATAAAACTTTCGGAACTCAAGAACAGCTCTGCGTTCTTGTTTTTGGGATAATTGCAAACGCAAATGATCCAAACAGGTTCGTATCTTCTCTTCAAATGTTGGATCAGGAGCTTGCGTTCCATGCGCCAACATGTGTCTTGCTTCTCTGAATATGAATGGATTTCCCACTGCTGCTCTGCCAATCATGACAGCATCACAGCCGGTTTCTCGAAACGCATTCAGCACTTCTTCTGCCGAAGTAACATCGCCATTCAAAATGACTGGTATTTGCACAGCTCTTTTGATCTTTGGAATCCAAGACCAATCAGCATTCCCTGAATGGCCCATATCCCGCGTTCTGCAATGTACTGTTATTGCTGATGCTCCGGCCTGCTCAAGTCGAGCAGCTACATCCTCAATAATGATGGATGATGAATCCCATCCAAGTCTTGTTTTTACTGTCACTGGTAATGCTACGGAATCCACAATTGCTTTGGTCATAGAGGCCATCAATGGTGGATCTTTCAATAATGCTGCACCTGCATTCCTCGCAACAACATTTCGTACCCAGCAACCACAATTTATGTCGATGAAATCAGGTCCTGAAGATTCTGCTACAACAGCTGCTTCTTTCATGATATCTAGATCACCGCCAAAAATCTGAATTGAAACCGGGTGTTCTTCTTCAGCCAAGCGTAACTTTTCTATGGAACGTCGAGCATCCCGGACCAAACCATCAGATGAAATGAATTCGGTATACACGATATCTGCCCCCATCCGCTTGCAGATAACTCTGAAAGGCAAGTCAGTGACATCTTCCATTGGAGCAAGAAGAACGCCATTAGTCACATGCACATTGCCGATGGTGAGTTCGGCATATTTATGTTCATTCAAGGTTGCGGGCTTATCCATTTCAACAAAAATACGATAAAATGGGCAGTTAACTGACCCCTGCTTCTATCATTGGGGTTTACGATCATATTTACAGCAAGAATGCAATGTATCATACACGGCATCCTCTGCACGCATGTGCTCAGTATCGTAACCAACAGCAATTATGGCTTTTTCTATCAAATCGAGCGATGTTTTAGCCTCATCAAATTGTACGGACAATGTCTTCTTTTTCTTGTCCCATGTGGCAGATTCCACACCTTCTACTGATTTTGCAGCCTTTTCAATGGCTTTTTTGCAAGAACCACAATTTCCAAAAACAGTTATAACTTGATCAGTTTTTGCAACAATTACCTGTGGATCTGCATGCATCAATAGAAATGCAACTGCAATGATGAAAAGAGACTTCATACTGTTCTCGGGATAATATTGGTAAAAATGAAAATATGTTGTCGAATGAAGTGCATAATTAGCGTAAACTTAGTCAATAGTCCGTCCATTTTTCGAGTATAAATTGTATTTTTGACCAAATAAGCCATCAATGAACAGATTGGCTATCACATTGTTTCACTACCGGCCTTAACCATGAACATTCTTGTATTGCGCAGGGCATTTGGATTTCTTTCTTTCATCGTGGCAGCAGTCACTTATTTGCTGACCGTTCAGGAATCCGTTCCTTTTTGGGATTGTGGTGAGTTTACCGCAGCAGTTGCAGAACAACAAGTTCCGCATCCACCTGGTGCTCCATTGTTTCTCATAGTAGGGAAATTATTTCATTTACTCCCTTTTGGCGATCCAGGTTGGAGAGTCAATTTATTGTCTGCTTTTGCAAGTGCAGTAACTGTTGGACTTCTCTATTTAGTCATCGTTCAAGTGATTGAAAATTTCAGAGGGAAAAAGTACGAATCTTTTGGTGATGCAATCGCTGTATTTGGTTCTGCTTTTGTAGGTGCAAGTGCATTGACCTTTAGTGATACTTTCTGGTTCAATGCTGTTGAGTCTGAAGTATATGCATCATCAACATTGCTTGTTGCAATCATTGTTTGGCTGATGATGAGATGGAATGAAGAGGCCGACAATCCTGGACATGAAAAATATTTATTGCTCATTGCATATATCATTGGCTTATCAACTGGCGTTCATTTGTTCAGCATTCTTGCAATCTTCTCCTTGGCATTGGTTGTGTATTTCAGAAAGTATGATTTTAAATTGTCATCTTTCTTCATCATGGGAGCAATAACAGTCACAAGCTTTGGATTAATATATCCTGGTATTGTGAAAGTATTGCCTGCAATGTTAGGTGGCAATCTATTCCGAACAGAAGCTAGAGATTATGTAATCATGGATTCGCTATTTCCTAGACTTCTTGCACTTGGATCAATCGTTGGTGCAGCATTCGGAACATATCACGCTTCAAAAAACAATAAGCCAATACTCAATCTTGCATGCTCTGCATTTCTTCTTATCATTCTTGGATATAGCACTTATACGCAAATTCTCTTGCGTTCAAATGCCAATCCTCCAATGAATGAAAATACGCCGAATGACCTCATTAAATTGAGCGCATATCTCGGTCGTGAACAATATGGAGATGCACCTTCCTGGCCACGCAGATGGCAGACAGACCCTATGTACACAGGAAGACATATGGAATATGGCGCTTGGTCAGAACCACCAAGAAAAGTTGTCACACGCCAAGACGGTATGCAATACACAGTGCCTGATTATTCTGCTATGAAAAAGAATATGTCAGGTGAAATGAACTTCTTGTTTAAATACCAACTCAATCACATGTATCTCCGATACTTTTATTGGAATTTCATGGGTAGAATTGGGGATGTACAAGATGCACCAGCAACATTATCTGGTAATAAAAATTCTATTGAATACAAAGAATTCAATTATATGTCGGGATACAAAGACATGTTCCCGATTACATTCTTTGCAATGCCACTCTTATTGGGATTGTTTGGTTTGTTCTTCCATTTGAAAAAACAACCACGAATGGCACTAGTTTATATCACACTCTTCTTGCTCACCGGATTATTGGCTGCTTATGCGCAAAATCAACAGAATCCGCAACCAAGAGAGCGTGATTATTTCTATGTCGGTTCTTTCTTTGTCTGGTGTATGTGGATTGGTATTGGCACTTATGGAATCATTTCTACAATACTGAAAAGAGATGAACAACTCTCACCAACTATTTCGATTGGAGCAATTGCAATATGCTTTTTTGTAGTTCCAATAAATATGGCAATGGGTGGTTGGAAAATGCATGATCGTTCTGGTAACTTCCTTCCATTCGATTATTCTTATAATGTTTTACAAAGCTTAGAAAAAGATGCAATCGTCTTTACATATGGTGATAATGACACATTTCCACTTTGGTATATGCAAGATGTAGCAGGCATTCGAAGAGATGTTCGCGTCGTTAATTTAAGCTTGGGTCAAACCGGCTGGTATATGTATGAATTAAAACACAATGCTCCTTGGGGTGCAAAAAAGATTCCTTTGTCATTCAATGATAAATCTTTGCTTGCAGATGAAACAAGTTCAGAAGCAATCGGACCTGAATTATCCGAAGCAGAAACAATTACTGTACAAGTAAGTAAAGACATCTTGAAAAGATTCACAAATGATACCTCTATCATTGCAAGTGGTATCATGCAATTCGATTTCAATGGTGATGGAAATCCACGCCCGGGTGAAAAGGAAAATGTTCCTGCATTCTATAAAGGACCTCAGCATAAATTGGTTGCAGACATCATTAAAGCAGTAAAGTTCGAAAGACCTGTCTATTTCACACAAGGCGCCGATTCATATATGGGATTGGATTCCTATCTACGCACCGAAGGTCTTGCTCAGCGTGTTTGTCCAGTAAAACAAGGCGAAGGCAGAGTATATGAAGAATCAATCATGAATAAGAGTTTATTGAATCCTGTATCTGATGATGTGGCTCATCCAGGACCATACTTTGGATTCAAATTCAGAAACTTGAATAATATGAATGTGTATTATGATGAAGTTCACAGAAGATTCATGGATAGCTATCGCATGACATTTTTAAATTATGCGAGTTATCATCTTGAAAAGTCTGATAGTGCCCAATGCATCAAAGTACTCGATGCGATGAATCGTAATATTTCTCCAGATCAATTCCCTATTGCCTATGTTCTGGAATACCAAATTGGAGAGGTATATGCGAGGGCAGGTGCAAAGAAACAAGCAAAAGAATTTTATGATCGATGCATCAAAAGCGCAGGTTATCTCCAAGAGAATAATCTGCAAGCACTTGATAGATTCTCCAGAGATTATCCGCCATCGGAAATCATCAAAAGAGCAAAGAGTATGAAATCACAACTCTAACAAAAAAGCCCGCTTCAAGCGGGCTTTTTTGTTGAATATCGAATCCCATGTTCATCTATGATGCAATCAGGTATATGATCATGCATGTCAATTGGCAAAGTTTCTTTACTCAATTGCGTAGAAAATGCAAAGCCAACCGTATAGATATGTGGATGCTGATCAAGAAATACATCGTAAAATCCACCACCATACCCTAAACGATGCCCCTGTTCATCATAAGCCAATAATGGCATGA
>RGCF01000153.1 GCA_009919265.1 Bacteroidota bacterium
CGCGTTTCTTCTTACACTCCATTTCCATTTCGTGATACATCGTTTCAAATGTAGCGGTTCCGTCAGGCATTCGAAACATCAGCGTCGTTTCAGCCTCTTCCGGCGTAACAAGGTCAAACCCATAATTTTCAAGAAGTTGTGTCAAATAATCGAAATTGACGAGATATTCGCGGGTCGCCTTATTGATAGAATCCTGATATACCTCAATTTCATAACCAATACTACTACTATCCGGTTCAAATTCCGTCTGATGATATTTCTTGCGGACAGACCACATCTTCAGAGGGTCAGTAGCAGGGGCATCCCCGGCCGAAGAAGAAGAAGACGATAGAATGCTTAACTCCGACCCGCTCTCCATTCGTGCGAGTGCCTGGAAAATACGCACGCCATCAAAGCAAGTCCCGATGAAATACCCGCCTAATTTCGTGCATTCGGATACATTTTGTAGAAAGGTATGAACCTTCACAATATTTTCAAAGAAGTAGTGAATCGCGAACTGAACCGAGCACACATCAAACCCGTCCGCTCCTCGGCCATAATGAGGATAAACACCGCGACCTAATATACTTGCGTCTTTTGCGCCTTCGCCGAATATCGCGCGTGAAATAAGTCGATATCTCTCACTAATCGCGGCCTGACCGCTGCGGATTTCTTTACTGCTGTCTCCGTGTATAAATACTGCGTCTGGAATATTGCGTTTTCGTTTTTTCGTGTCGAGATATCGTGCACATACACCATCAAACTTGTGTTCGAGATTATCTTTTGAATAGTCAAGACCGAATACGAACCCGAGTTTTGCTGCGACCCATTTGGGTAAGTCGCCGCCTTTTCCAACAGCAAGGTCGATAAGTGAATTCCCAGGACGAGCAACGCTCATAATCAGTTTGCGTTTCACATATAAATTATGGAAATCACGCATCCCTTTTGTTAGTGTGCGTATCTTGGTTCCACGCCCGACATCAATGCCGCCGCCGCTTCCACTGCCGCCGCCGTGCCCCATTGTTTCGGCATTATTATAATAAATGTCGTCATTTGACAGTTCATCCGGAATACCGTCACCAGTCATAATCATTTCCGGTGTAATCGCGTTATGTATCGAATGCCAGTTATTATTCGCGACGTGATATGCATTGCCATAATTCTTTCCTCCAGCACGATACTCAGCAGTTTTATCGTGGCGAACGCGTAATGCTGACCATCGCCAATGAACTGGTTGGGTCTGGTCGTAACTGAACTCCACAATCGTTTCATCTTGAATAATGTCATTTTCGAGGGTCATCATCTGACTAACACCGGCTTCATCTGGGCGTAACATCACGTGGCAGATATGTGCGTCATTATCATAAGGGTATGTTGGATAAAATGGTGCGGGTTTATAAGTATCGCCGCCGCCGCCGCCGCCGCCGCCGGCATCGCCACTTCTGCTTTCAGCTGACACTACCGCTGCTCCTTCAATCAAGGAAACGCACGGGTTCAGATAGCCGTGTTTTCGCTCGTCATACCCAACACGCAATACAAGTGTTTTATATTGCTGGACTTGAAGACAACGCGACATATCCACACCGGATTTGAAAATGTTACTGACAAGGTCTTCATTGTCTTCGCCCTTCTTCGTAGTGACAAGGAAGTCGATGGTGTTCATATGCGCCGGTTTCCATTTGAACGAATATTCCCAAGTGGATTTATATAATGGGCCAGGCGACGAAGTATCATTTCTCTCGACACTTCCAACTCCGAAATCAACAGGAGTAAATATCAGGCCATCTGTGTGATACTCGAATTGGTGCTCCGCCGCCTTCTTTAGAATTAAAGCACAACAGTCGAAGATGGTTTTGCCGGCTGCTGCTCCCGGAGTCGAGATTTCAAATTTCTTCGTTTCGATACGAATCGGTGGAAGTGAATCCGCACCGCCAGAAACACACTTCAGTTCAAGATTTTTCACGACACTTTCCATTAAAGGAAGGCGATAATTAGTAAGCACTTCTTCTTCGTTCATTGGGTAGAACAACCGCGAACGAACATCCGCCTTATGAACGAAATAGACATCGAACACGAGGAATAAATTAATGAAATCGCCGCTTTTGTTATGAAGAATATGCTCGCCGTCTAGTAATGTATTGTGTAATTTGGTATTCAATGAGACAGCACCCGTGAATTGAAAGTTCATATTCGTATCGATGAGATACACGTGACCGGTTTTCGGGGCAACAAAGATGAGTTTTCTCTGTCCATCCGCCTTTTCAGTGACCGAATAATTCAGTCGAATATTTGGGACTTTTGAATCGGGGTCAATTGGCTGAATGTTTTGCATTTGAAGAGTATACGAAGCGGGGCCGATGAAATGTTTGGGACGCAGGTGTAACCCACCACCATTCCCGCTGTTTCGTTCGCGTTCGCGTTCGCGTTCCCGTTCCCGTTCGCGCTTGTCTCGCTCACGCTGTCGTTCACGCTCGATAGCGTCTTTGTCTTTGACTTTGCCTTTGTCCGTGTCTGTGTCTTTGTCCGTGTCCTTTTCTGTGCCGTGTTCACGTTCACGCTCGCGTTCGTCGTCGTCGTCATCACTGTCTCCTCCCGGTTTTTCATCCGGGTATAGTAACTCGTAATATCGTCGCTGAACTCCGCGAATATCAGAAGCCGACACCGGGTAGTTGGTGCCTTGAAACCCAGACATAACAATCTTAATCATTTTGCGAAGATTATCCAGTAAATACTGCGGATGATTAAAAGCAGTTCCGGGGCCAACAAGGTCGTTGATAACCTCTATCTCAATCTCATAACGAATCGGGCTTTCGAGCACTTTTGCCGCTTCAAATGTCGACGCTGAAATATATCCTGTCTGGTCTTTATGCGATTCTTTGACAACACTCATATCGATTTGAAAGGGGAAATCCGGATGCTTCAATGTGCTTCGGTTGATATAACGAAAGGTCTTCTTGTTGTCATTCCACGATTTCAATATCGACCTTGCTAGCGTGCTAGTATTGGCAATACGCTTTTCGCGTTGATAACTAACCTTGAAATTAAAGTCGTCGAAAATGACCGGATGAATTGTTTCTCCGGATGAGGATTTCGCATATAGCTTCTGCGTGAATAGACAGTATCTCTCGTCGGGTGTATTCGTTTTACAATAATTCTGAACATCGTTGATGCCGTGGATTTCGGCACGAATGAGTGAAAGCTTTGTCTGTCCGGTCTTCTGGTCGATGAATTCGTTCTGGATTTTCAACGAATACGCGTTTTTCTTGAGGAACGAAAATCCGCTCGAGAGTAGTTTTTGAAGAACTCCGTCGAAATTTTCGCGAGTGGTGGGCCAATTTCCGCGTGTTCCGAATCGTATTTCTAATTCAGGTATTCCATCTGTCTTATCGATGATAGTTTCTAAATAATGTTTTATAATAGTAGAAAAGTCTGATTGCTTCGCCGACGCCGATTCTCTTGCTGACAGCGAAACTTCACCGTGTTTCCTCGGCATTATATATATATGAATATGATATATTATTTAATTCATATATATACTTCAATTTTATAGACATCGACATATGGCTTCATATAGCTCGGGTTTTGTTTTACGCTTTTCACTGCCGATTGACCCGAACTTTCCGGGGGTTATTGTCGACACTGGCAGCCCGAGTTTTGTCGAAATGTCGATTAGGTCTTGTAATTTGTATGCTGATATCGGGCGAATTGGCGCAGAAATACTCTCCATTCGCCAATAATTCGCCCGAATGTAAGCAATATAATTCGATATTGACGCTGGACGAGAGGTCAAATACAAACCAAAATGCCCGTTTATCTTTTCGATTATAAATGGCACAATATCGCCGCCGTCGTTGATGTCGTAGAATTTACGGCCTTGAACAATATACACAGACAGCGATTTACATACGGCAATTCCGTGAAATGTTTCTAATGTAATAAATGGTTTATGGACGAGACTTTCTTCGATACCACTCAATTTCAGCTTATTCGCTTTTAGTTTGGTTTTATTTTCACGCAATAATTCGATAAGCTCGAATTTAAACCGGTTTGCTTCGGTATAATAATTTTCGATTGTTTCGAATTGTTCGACACCATATATCATAATATACATTGACCATAATAAAGTGTCTTTTTTCATTGCGTCATTTCCGTGTTTGTTTGTATTCGTGTATGCATAAGGTTTCATCATATCAGGATGAAATTGTTGTTCTTGGACGCTCTCGCGGTCGCTGTTGCTTTCCAGGTCGGTGTTGCTTTCCAGGTCGGTGTTGCTTTCCAGGTCGGTGTTGCTTTCCAGGTCGCTCGCCGTCGCCATTGCCACTGCCGTTGCCGTTGCCGTTGCCGTCGCGGCCGCTCTCGGCATCGATGTAACAAATGATTTATCCGGTAAACTATTCTCTTTCGTAACGATGTCATAAGATATAATACTCATATTTTCGCTTGTAAACGAATATGAGTTATAGAGACAAGGAACGATGATTGACATCGCGACGATATGTCTGATTATATTTTATTCACAATATATCTTTATGCTCTTATGCTTTCGTATCAAAAAATTCCTTGGTCAAGCTCATTTTCTGTTCCTCGATTTCACTTAGATGTTTCTCTTGATGAATCACATAATTCATATACTCATACAATTCTTGTAACAGGTCATTGTTTAATTTGGTTATATTCACAAAGACACCATTTTTATTCTCGTTAATTTGAGTATGTTTCGTGTGTAATATTCGCAAAATCTCAATTTGATGAACAATCGGCATATTTTCAATCCCATCTTTTAACGCCATCAAATAATTGGTTTTGGCCTCACAATGCTGAGCAATCGACTGGATTTCGTTCATTGTAGTAAGGCTGGCAATTGCCGCACTTTGCGTCGATGATGATGATACCGATGACATTTCTACATATACAGACAATAAAAACTTTATACTCTTTCGTGTATCATATATCACGGGTTCTCTGCGTCCAATAACATTGCGATGATTGTAACATGTGTGTCGTGCAATACAAACCTGCGTCCGATGATTTTCACGGTCAATACATCGTTTTCTTCGATTCGGGAGAACAATTCGCACGACGAGGAAGCATTATGCATATCACGCGAAAGGAACACCTCGATTGGTGAAACATGGCCGGATGCTAGATGGCGTGCTCCAGCACGAATACCCGCGTGTGTGATGGTTCGTGCGACGCACTTAATCACTGTATTCTCATCCGGATAACATACCATACAGTCAGCAATAATGTCGAAAATGATATTTGCCGCGGCAAGTGTTCCACACGAATAGGATGATATCGATACGGAATTGGGACAAATATACCCTTCAATCGAGCATCGTCCTTCTACCATTTTGGCGAGTTCAGTTCGTAGTAGATGAACGACTACGGTAGATTTTGTGATTTTGTAAAAGGGGACAGAGAGCGTTCGACGAATTTGGCGTTTTACGAAGAGTGATGGGTCGCAGTAAGGTTCGGGCTCGGGCACAGTCTCGGGCACAGGCTCGGGCTCGGGCTCGCGCACAGGCATCAGCACCGGGATTTCAATCGTAGAAACGACCGATGTCGCGGCTTTATCTTCTTGGTTATTTTTTGTTTTGGGTCGTATTATTCTTGTTGGTCGTTTCGCGGATGCTGCTGCTGCTGCTGATGCCATTATCACGACGACTATATGAATTAAAGAAATGTGTTTATATTTGTATCAATTTTATTCGATTCGATTCCATTTCATTCCATTCCATTATACCAATTCGCCAATCACCGAAATCGCGTCGTCGCCAATCTCGAACCTTTGCCCAATGACCCTTATACGTATCTCTTCTTCTTCTTGAAGGCGTGTGAAATCCGCGCGGTCATAATGATGGTCACGCGCTACAAATACGACAACAGGCGACTTCGGTTCGTTGAGTGTAGCACGAAGACCTGCGAGACTAATATTTTTAATAACACACGAAAATACGACGCCCTCCACGAGAGAGCACGCTTCGCATTCATAGACCACATCGAAAATGGCGTTCTTTCCGTGAAGATATCCATTCGAATAGGTAAGTATTTTGACACTATTCGGGCGGATAAATCCTTCGGCCATACACTTTCCTTCTACGATTTTCGAGAGAATATGATTGAGTGTATCTTTGACATTACGCCCAATAATTCGAAATGGAACTTCTATTTTGCGTGTAAGTAAGATAGTCGTATATATACCCAACTTAGGTGCTCCGGATACTGCGCCAGCACCAGCACGAGCACCAGCACCTGACGGAGCTGGTTTACCAAATTTAGATACTCTTGCGATTGTATTCATTGTTGTAGTCTACAATTATATATACAATTATAATTTATTTCTCTATATGTAATCTCTCGATATCGCATAATAACGCCTCGCACGGCGTAAAAAACCATTTACGACCGTTGACCACCTTTCGATTGAATGTTCGCAGTAAAAATTCTTGGAATACACATAACTCTTTCTGGGTTCTCATTTTCGTGTTTTCTGCCGTGAGTTTATATTCGTCGCCTTGGGTCGCGGGAAACTGCGACAACACTGTATTAATAATGGTAATCGCGTCGGTTTTACCCGATTGGTCGCATCGAGCCCCCTTATCGCGCTTCTTCGACATCACTTTGACTTTGAACACCAAGTATCCCATTTTAAACAATGAAACAAAACCGACGACCATATTCATTTTCCTGATTTGTTCGGTTTGGACTTTCGCTAAAAGAAGCTCGAAGTCGCGTTCATCTTCCGGTTCAGCGGTCGTCCAATTCGATGTTTCATAACGCAACACTACGAGTTCGAACATTTCTTTTTTTGCCTTGTTAAATAGGAGCATTCCTTTATCTTCGGGAGCGGTGGCGGCGGATGCGGTGGATGCGGTGGATGCGGCGGCGGCGGCGGCTCGTCGTCCTACTAATGGTCGATGTATCACTTGTTGCGAATAATACTGTAATAACATCCGCTCAAATGGCGGTAGGGTCGCGACTCTCGGAGCTCCTGCTGATGCTGCCGCTCCTTGTATTTCCATCGAACGATTATTCTTCTCATACAAATAATTAAGCAGCGTCATTGATTCATCAAACGAGAGATGTTCGAGTAAATTGGCGATGATGAGCTCGTATAGGTCTTCTTTCGATATTTGAAATTCCTCCGTTTGAGAGATTTGCTCGATAACCTTGCCACAATAGTAATACCACTCATCCTGTTCCTTTGTCGGTTTTTCATATACAGTTTTACACGTTTCAAATGTATCCATTAGCATTGTTATTGTTTCTTCTGCTGTAT
>RGCF01000154.1 GCA_009919265.1 Bacteroidota bacterium
TTCCCGCACGATTCACACGAATACATTATTTACAATGATATATGAAATCATTCTATATTCGTTTTACTCCTTGCCCCCTATTATCAATCCAGTGTTCGATAAATGTGAGACTAATACCTGTATGGTTTCATTCTGTTTTTGAATAATCGACATCATCTCTCGATTTTGCTTCAACAATTCCGAAAAATCGGTTATTTGTTTTCCGGCGGCAGGACTGGCCGTGAATAAGTCTACACCTACACACTTCGAGAGATGCACGCGAAACCGACCCTCTTGTTTATATACCTTGTCACAATTTTCACATCGAAATTCCGGTTCTTTCGCACACTCCACACATATCAAAAATACAAAAAAGGCAAAATACGCCAATAAGTCGGGGTCGATGTCGATGTCATTGACGACATTATTGAACGGTAGTGGCAGCACACGACATTCCATAGTCAAGCATACTACTATTATAGGTTACATCACGATTTACTCTTATATCGATTATCGATATTCGATTATCGTATAAAAATATATCACGAGAGAATATACACGATGGAACATCCATACCGAGTTCATTCCTCTATCGGATTCGGGTTTTTACAGTTATTATTTATATCATCACTGGCATATCCTACACCACCACCGCCAGTATATCACAATGTGGCAGTATTCCGGTTATTCGGAACGGTTTATTATACAATATTTCAGGACACCCCCTTCTACTTGAAACTCGAATGTGCTACCATTCTACTCGAAATCATATGCGACACATTATACATTCGATACATTATCCAGGATTACACATACATATTCGGTGTTCTCGACATTATAAGTAACGCGTTATTTTGCACGTTTGTTATTCTTTCGGTGAAAAATAGCGACATCAAAACGGAGAGAATTGCCGATACTATCGATAAGATTCGTAAAACATTTGTAGATTGTTGTTTCGGGCGGACAGTCGTAGACGACGCCCACGCTTACACTTACGACTCTCGCAATCATATGTATAAATCCGTCATAACCGATGAAACAGAAACTCGCCACCCCCCCGTATACACATTCGGCGGTCGTCAAGCATTTAAACCCAGTTTTTATAACTCATCGTGGGGTAAAGAATACATCAATGCAAGGGTTGAACACGAGTTCGATAAAATCGAAAAACACGACACTGAACTAGGCGATATCGGGATGATTACAGGCGCAGACGGAACAACACAATATATCAGGTTCGATGAGCCAGGATACAGCACGGCAGGCTCAGGGGCAAATCATTACGCCAATATCTTTGTGTCACCCTACTTCACGAGAGACGGCACACCAATCACTTGCCTCACCGGAATTGATAAATTGGGGGTATGTTTATTCATATATAATCTAATTCAGTTCATATATCAATTGATGATGTATTCTAGTATTATATCAAGTTGCCGGGATTTTCATAACGCGACGACGGCGACGACGATGACGGCAATGGAACGCTGGCTATGCTAATACACCAGTGTTTTATATTTGTAAAACAGATACGCGGAGAGAGCAAAGAGCGTTCCACCCCACGTCGTATCGATAATCGCAGTCACCGGACTCCAGTTACGCAATATCGCGAGGGTGGTTGTCTCATATACACCATACACCAATATACCGAGAAAGAACGCGGCCCGAATTCCTTCACCAAGACGCATTGTCTGAACCGCCGCCGCGGCAGATGTCGCGTTAGGAACAATAATATGGCGAAGGACGAAATAATACAAACCGACCACGATTAACAAATAACAAATCGCAGCACTCGGAATATTTACTTTCATTGCTGTTCCTTGGACTAACATCACTTGCCGCGCGAAAATGTCTTTCGCCAGGTATAAAAATATAGCATCCAGAGCTAATATAATTACCGCCAGAACAATCAAATCTTGCATGCACATCTATCTAGTATATATACCACATTCGATTATTATTATTATTATTTGTGGCCGTCGTGGCCGTCGTCGTCGCGTCGATGGTCTTTCCGAACAATAAAGTAATCCATTATAAATGTTTTATCTAAGAACTCATCTAAATACTTGTATGTATCAGAATAAGTGCGAATATCAGGATGTTCTCTCTTGGTAGTATCCAAGAATGTAAATTTCATTATTGTCTTTTCTATATACATAGATAGAATATACAATAATGGCTCGGAAAACGAACCGGAAACAAAAGAAACAACAAAAACGAACCAAGAAGGTAAAGCGTGCCGCCCCCGCCCCGGCAATAGAAAGCCACAGTTTTAAGTCAAGTATGACATTTGACGGAAATACCCTCACGACAAAGACACAAAAAGACAACGAACCCGTGGTAGAGCGCCGATTTACAAGAAGAGACCTCGCCCAACAAATTCCAATCGGAAAAGAACTGGTGGATGATTATTTAGATGGTGAAATGCCGAGAGAACTCCAATACCATAAGAAGAATAAACCCAAAATGTTTACAAATGTATTAATCAGTCCGGGCGATTTAGGATTATTGCCGCCGCCCCGAATGATTAAAACAAAACGACGCAAAGACCACGCCCACGCCTACCCCCACGCCCACGCCCACGGCGAAATCCAATTACTCGTCGACGACCGCGACGACGACGACCGCGACGCGTATCGCATATCACGACGAGTGAAACGACCCCGCAATTTGTTTGATTTGCCTTAGTGTGCGCCGACTGCGTGATTTTATATGATTTATTTTTGATAGATATTATATATCACGCAACAAATACAGCGTATATATAATAAAATTGCCGAAGAATGTCGAATAATAACTGGAAAAGGATTGGCGGGTTTTCACGCACAGGAACCCAGAATTATGTGAGAACAACCGACGCGGCGATGGGCGGAACGACATTTGGCGGGTCAACCGACACTTCATTTAATACCGGAAATTCAGTATATCGAATTGGAAATAATGCCGGTGTCGTTTTCATTAATGGAGATATTGATATGTCAGGTGGTTCTGGCATTGCTGCCCCAATTAATCGTATTCGTAATGTCCGCGACCCTATCAACGACCAAGATGTTGCAACCAAATACTATGTTGATGAAAAGGTTAATGTTACCCTACAATATATATACGATGTTTCGCTAGGTCCCACTGGTCCCGTCGGACCCCCTGGTATCGGTTTCGGCGGAGATAATGGATCCGATGGACCGACTGGACCAACCGGAGCAACTGGACCGCGTGGGCCCGCTGGAGATGTTACGGGTGTCATTGGCCCAACGGGAGCAGCTGGCCCGAGAGGAGCAACCGGCGCAAATGGAGCTGCTGGTGCAACCGGCCCGATTGGACCTGTCGGTTCAAAAGGCGACCAAGGCACGCCAGGCGCACAAGGAATTCAAGGGTCCAATGGCACGATTTTATGGCTCAACCCCGATGGTGACTCAGTGTCAAATGAGCTCATTACCGATTCGTATATGCTTTCACAGACCCCCATTCAAAGCACGATGCGAACAGTTGGACCGATTTCTGTCAGTGCAACCTACGGTAATTCAAATAAAACAATTCCAGTGTCGCGTTTTTGGAATACTGCCGGAAAAGTATCCGTTTTAGCCGTTATTCCAAGCGGAGTCTGGGTTTTGAATTTATATGCTGCTGTCCCATCGAATTCTGACGCGAATCAGGTTTCGTTATACGCTGCCGTGTTTATGATTACCGGAACTAGCAACCAACCATCACCCGACAGTTTGATTATTGAAACCAAAGAAGGAGGCGATGCCGGGTATTATCCGCCGCGAGCAGCATATCTCCCCGACCATATCAAATACATCGGGAGAAGCTGGGATACAGCGAACACGCAAAATCTACTTACATCCACGACCGACGCCGCGACAGGCGCAATCGTTACAAGCACCGCGAAGAACTTATACAAATTACAAATGCCAGTGGATTTTACCACACTGAAAGACGCGAGCGGAAATTCGGATACTGTATATGTCCAACTACAAATTTACGCGAAAAATACACTCACCGCGAACCAAACCGCGAATGTTCTTTTGTATTATCAGACAAATCTCGCCACATCCGAAACCACTTATTCGTATCTACAGACGACATTTGGCGCGGTGGGAAAAGAAGGCCCGGAAGGTCGAACGGGGCCACGCGGAGAACAAGGAACGGATGGTATTCCTGGTTCAACCGGTCCTATAGGTGCTACTGGTGTTGGCGGACCTACTGGCAGCACAGGAGCAAGAGGACCGGAAGGCCCCAAAGGCCCAACTGGACCAATCGGACCGGCGGGTCAATCCAACTCATTTGGCCCGCAATATTCTGTTCAATATCGGTCGAACGCACCATCGGGCGATAATGACCCGAGTGGTAATTTCGGTGGTTCTTACAATTTCCGCTATCATCCAGACCCGGGTTTCACGACGAATGTATCCGACGCAAGTAAAGGAACAATCGTTATCAACGACCTCGCGTGTCGGTCGATACATTCATCGTTTTTTGTCGAAGACCCATCGATTACAGGAAGCAATACACGACCGCGAACATTCGTGAAAGGTGGCGAATCGGGTGTAGGAGCTGTAAATGTAGTTCTTGCTTCGGGAAAAGATTCCGTAAACGGTGGAGCCACACAATCACCGGCAACTGCAGCCGATATAACCCACGGATTTAAACTCATCCACGATATCGGGGGCAACCCGCCCACTACAACACTCAATCTACACAATAACAATAAATCATCAAGTATCGTGGGGATAAAATTCGACAATACAAACGGAAATATTGCTGCTGCAGGGGATAAATTTTGCGTAGTGAACACGAGTGGTGCTGTGGGTGTGGGTGGTATTACAGCGGCCGAATTGACCGCACCAGCTCAATCTGGACTGAACCGTATGCTCCATGTTAGCGGAAATGTAATGGTGGGAACACATCCATCATCCACCCCATTAACAACACCATCCTCGGCGATGATTATACTGAATCGGCCGTCGACGACACCGTCAACACCTATATCGAATTATCCGGGGTTATATCACCGACAAATCCAGGCAGACCAAGTTGCAGCACTTGGCGGTTCTACAAATAGTATCGTAACCGACGCATCAGGTCTCGGGTTTATATCACCGAATTTCATTACATTCCAAACCGGGTCATCTCTTCAAAATAATTCGATTGTGATTAATAACTCGGGGGTTGTATCTGTGACGGGACGGACAAACATGAACGGAGCGGTGAGTATTGGAAAAAACTTCCAGGATACAGAAATACACAACGGGATAAAATCCATTTTAGATGTGTCCGGAACAGCACACTTCATTGGCCCAGTTTCAACTTATTCAGATAACCCACGAATTAAACTAATTTCTACAGTAATCGCTCCAGGAAGTATTATTCCGACTTTTAGCGGGCAAACTGCAAATGAGATTAGTGGAGTAAATACAGCAGGAAATTCAGGTTTTTTGCGTTTAACAGCACAATCTCCCGCGAATAGTTGTATTGATATAATCGGTGCGAATACATTAAATAGCAATAGATACAATAATTCTGTGCGGATTGGGACGAATGGAATCGAACGTATGATTGTAAATGAAAGCGGGAATGTGGGGATTGGGACGAATGCGCCGTCGGTGGTGTTGGATGTGTCGGGGGCGGCGAAAGTATCAACAATACTGTCGGCACAAACCGGTCTAATCCTAGGTGATAATACGAGGAACGTGATGGACACCAACATCGATTCGAGAACAGGATGTTTGCTTAACATAATTGATACAGCAACCGGAACAACCGCAGCACCAAGAATGCGATTTATAGCTAATGAAAATAGCGTTGATATAGGTTGTCATAACACGGAAACATATATATGGTCTAGAGGCAATAAAAATTTGGGAATAGCGACCAATGGCACCCGACGGATGACGATAACGAATACTGGAAATGTCGGAATCGGTATTGAAGCCCCCACGTCGTTATTACATGTAGCTGGGACGGCCAAGATAACCCAAGATTTAGATATGAATTCTACAGGCAAAATCGTGAATTTGGTTAATCCTACTACCGACCAAGGCGCTGCCACGAAAGGATATGTGGATGGTAGATTCAATAATGCCAGTATAACAAATAATCTAAATATGAATAATACTCGTGTTTATAATATGAATGGACCAGAACAGGCCTCAGACGCCGCCACGAAAGGATATGTGGATGGTGTAATTACTTCCACAAAAGCGGGTTCGGTTTATTCTGCTACGAGGATTGACGCACTCGGCTCGACAGGGTTAGCAACCAACTCCGAATGGAGGCTGGTGGTTACAGCAGATGGACTTGTTGGTATCTCAAACAACAGAGCGTTCGTTAATAACAACGACAGCGTCAAATTTCCTCTACACGTATTTGGAAACAGTAGCGGCCAACTGAATACGAACGGGCCGACTCAAATGAATATAAATTCAACCAGTCTATCGCCAAACGCTGCTAGCATCAGATCCATAAGCATATGTGCCCAAAATGGAGATGTAGCGGCACAGAACTTTGCTGCGTATTCAGATAAACGAATAAAAAAAAACATACATCCATTACAACCTAATAAATGTGTTGAAATGATTCGCGATTTGAGTCCCGTGAGTTACAATTATATTGATTACATAACAAATTCAAGTTGTAATATGTATGGGTTCATAGCACAAGATGTAAAAAAGCATATCCCAGATGCGATTTCTTATAAAACAGACTATATTCCAAACTTATATTCCCAAGTTAAACTAAGCAAATATCCAGATGAGAACACAAATAGTTCGTTATGGAAGGTTTCTTTGATTACATCATATACCGAAACGGGTATATTTACATTCTGTCCGAATAAAGATAATTCTGGAAATGAGTATGTGTCGGCAGATGGTTCGCCGTTATCGGATAATCTTGGAAACCAAAAATTTAAAATTAAGTTTATTACATACGATTCATCTGGCGGTAAAAATGAACCTATTTGTTATACACACAAATTATTAAATGACACAGAATTTATAATAGACACAAGAAGTATTAATAATGAATCTAGTTCAGAGACAACAAATAAATATAGTTTTGAAGAAAAAGAATATATATTGTATGGTCAAGAAGTCCCAGACTTTCATATTCTAACATATGATTATTTATGGAGTGTATTCGCGTCGTCTTTGAAAGAAGTCGACCGGCAGCAACAAGCGGATAAGGCACGCATCGCGGAATTAGAAAATCAGGTTTCCAATCTCGAGGCCACCGTTGCCTCCCAACAATCTCTCATCAA
>RGCF01000155.1 GCA_009919265.1 Bacteroidota bacterium
CTAATGTAGTTGGAATAAATAAAAAATAATGGATAAATTCTCAAACGCGCTCACTGCTATCAAAGAAGCGGGAACATCGGGCGCATCTCGTATCGGTGGGTTCGTATCTTCATCTGCAGACAGCGGTATATCAGCGTTTAAAGGAACAAGTTTAGGCGAGTCGTTTTTCAAGAATATCGGCGCGATTTTGGTCGTCGTTTTTATTTTGTTGGGTGGCATCATCTATATTGATTTAGCTGCTAGCGGCGGTGGCGGCGGCGGCGGCGGCGGCGGGGCAAGTGCACCCACAGTCGTCGAAAAGAAATTATATATTGAACCAAATACCAGTATCGGTTCTTCCCGGGCATTACCGACGGATGTTGCTTGGAGTGCTCCGGCGATTCATACGCAAAATGAGCTACGAGAAGGGTTCGGGTCAGCATATACCGAAGCAGAGATGGAGAAAATACATACATCGTGTAGCGACTCGTTTTGTGTTATGAATAATAAATCTCCGGAAGATTTGGAACGTGCGTGTAATTCCGTAACGACGAAACAAATGTGCGGGACGAAATGCTGCTGCGGATGGACAAAATTCGTCGGTTTCGAAGGCGATAATGACCCCACAGTGACGATGAATACGGCGGCGGCAAATGTTGCAGACCCAAGCGGGCGGTCTGCGGAAGCAATTGCTCCCGGTAAATGCGTCTCAGGGAACGCGAAGCGGCCATATCAAATCAAAGACGCCAACAATAACGACCGTGATATTGCCTATTATTATTATTTAGGACAATGTGTTGGCGGACGCGGATGTATGAAGAAGGGGTCGGTTCAGGCGTAGCGCAGCGCAGCGTAATATTTATGTGTGTGTAATGTATAACAATAACAATGGCGATAAAGAAATCGAAGAGCCGTCGAGCGAATAGAGGTAAATCACAAAAAGGCGGATATCCGATGCCTACTAGTGAATCAAGTAGTTCAAAGTCGTCGCGGTCGAAATCGACGCGGTCGAAAACGTCGCGGTCGAAAACGTCGCGGTCGAATAAGCCCAAACAAGAATAAAAATTGATATATAAAAACAATATGTATTCATATATCAATACTCGCTACTCCGCTACTCCGCTACTCCGCTACTCCGCTACTCGCTACTCCGCTACTCGCTACTCCGCTACTCGCTACTCCGCTACTCGCTACTCCGCTACTCGCTCCGTATGATTATCCCGGTGAAATGCTTTACTTGCGGCAAGGTTCTCGCCGATAAATACCGCTATTATTTAGCCGAAGTGCGTAAAATAAAACTGGCAAGGAATCTGGATGTGGACAAGGTGATTTACTTAACCGCGGAATATATCGACAAAACCCCGGAAGGTGAAGTGATGGATACGCTCGGTCTCACTAAAATGTGCTGCCGTCGCCATATGTTGACGCATGTAGATATTATTTAATACCGTTTCGTTGTTTGTTATATTATTATTCTTATTCTTATTATTTTTCTATTCAGTATAATAATAAGAATGGCATCATCGAAAAAGGTTCATCGCAAAGACAATAAAAAAAACAGCGAAAAGCGCAGTCGCAGTCGTCGTAGTCGTCGTCGTTCTTGTTCATCCGGCGGTAATAATAAAAAGAAGAATGGCACGCGACGATGGCATCAAAAAGGCTGTCAGTCCGGCGGTGGAAGTATGACCGGTGGATGGCCGTGGGGGCCGAGCGATGTTCAACACGCCGGCAATGGTGGTGCTCCCGGAGGAACTTCAAATGTCCCTCAATCCATCAACGGTAATCATTATCCGTTGAATACTGAAACAATGGCACTACCCCAAAGCAGCAACCATCTCGTTGAAAAGGGAATGTTCGGCGGTCGGGGTCGTCGCAGTCGCGGTCGCGGTCATCGCCGTTACATCGGCGAACAAAGCGGCGGTATGGCGGAATATTTACCTGAAACTGTGAATACCGGTTTACGCGGTATGGCCGAAACTCCACTGTCGATTTCTAATGCTTTACAGGGCGACTCTACCGCGTTTGTAACATCGAACCCGACGATTCAACCGATTGCCCAGCCCGTTGAATTGAAGTAAAACTTTAGCTAGATTTATCTAATTTTTTATGTATGTATACATATACATAAACACGACGCAACAATGTTCGACGGAATTATCACAAAGATACAGTCATTATGCACCCCCGCGTTCATTTTTTTCATCTTATCGATGCTTTCCATTTTTATAATGCTGTTTGATAACATTGAAAATACAAATAGCTATTGTTTTGGAAATGTGAGCTGCAATGTAGCAAATACGTCTACATTATTCATCGTTAAAATCTTGTTTGTTGTATTCTGGACGTGGTTTTTGAACGCGATTTGTTCGCGTGGATATGCAAATGTCGCTTGGTTTATTTTGCTTTTCCCGTATATTTTATTGTTCGGTATCTTATTGTTCGCTGCTTCGGAAATCCGCAATACAAATAAGATGAATGAGGCAAGTGTGGCAGTTGTGATTGACCCATTTAGTTTTCGGTAAATTATTGTAGTGTCTTATATATATTATAATTACGGCAAGGGGGGTATGCATAAAGGGCGGTTGCATAAGTACGCTAATAGTAACAAAAGTAGAAGTAGAGATAGATATAATAAATATCCTAAGAGCCGGAAGTTTCCGAAGAGACCGGGGTCTGAGAGCGCGGCGTGGGATGAGGATGGGCATCCAAATGATAATAGAGAACTGAATCGTTCACCATCGATAAAACCAGAAACTATAGCTTCTTTCAGAAAATTTATTACAGAACAAATGGCCAATGGGAATAAGCCCGTTTCGAGACATTCGCAACCAACACAAAAGACTGATGGTAGATTTGAAGAAGACAGAAGGCGGTTTAACCATGCCCTTGAGGAGGAATTGAGAAAGCATAATGAGAAACAATACTTCGTCCCTTCGTTAGATGATTATTTCGCTGAACACAATACCCCCAGTCCCAGTCCCAGTCCCAGTCCCAGTCCCAGTCCCAGTCCAAGCCCCAGTCCTACTGAGAGTTCCAAATCCAATTCCAGTAATAACATATTTCTTGACAGTTTGCTTTTACCACCGAATATATGCGATAAAACACCGCCCATCAGCGGCGGCAAATCAAGACGCGTTTTTAGGAGGAAGATGACTTCACGGCGGCGACAGCGAAGAAGCACGCGAAGCAAACATAAACATTAATTATGATGAATTTGTAGGTATATAATCGTAGCAATATATACATACACAATGGATTCTGACCCAGAACTACCGTGGAAGGTTATCCAGCGTCTATTTGACGATGACCCACAAATGATGGTTCGTCATCATATCGATTCGTATAACGATTTCTTCGGAAAGGGCATTTACAAAATATTTCGCGAGAGAAACCCCATCATTCTTCAAAAAGAGCAAGACCCGGATACGCAAGAGTTCAATCTACGCTGCGAATTGTATTTAGGTGGAAAGAATGGTGATAAAGTATATTTCGGAAAACCGATTATTTATGATGATGACCGCGAGCACTACATGTTCCCAAATGAAGCGAGGCTTCGTAATATGACCTATGGCACAACGATTCACTATGACGTCGATGTCGTATTCAAGATTGCTGTGCCTGATGATACCGGCGGCGGCGGCGGCGGCGGCCGCCGTATCGAAGTCACCACCGCCACACTCGAGAGAATACTTCTCGGGCGTTTTCCGATTATGATACAATCAAACAACTGTATTCTCCACGGTCTTGAACCGAAAGCCCGGTTTTATATGGGCGAATGTAAAAATGACTACGGCGGATATTTCATCATCGACGGCAAGGAAAAGACGATTATTTCACAGGAGAAGTTTGCCGATAATATGCTTTATATTCGCAAAAACAACGAAGACAATATGTATACACATGCAGCCGATATTCGCACCGTCAGTGAAGATGCCTCGAAACCCGAGAGAACTCTCTCTGTTCGTATCGTCGCACCAACCACACTCTTGACAAACAAGCAAATCGTCGTGAATATCCCGAATGTGCGGTCACCGGTTCCGCTGTTTATCGTGTTTCGAGCACTAGGCGTTCTCTCCGACCGCGAAATCCTCGAATACTGTCTGCTCGACCTCGACGAACACGCCGAACTTCTTGACCATTTCATTCCATCTATCCACGACGCGAATAAAATCTTCACACAGGAAGGTGCGATTAAATTCATCGCGACCCTCACGAAATCGAAGACCATTCCGCAAGTCCACGATATCCTGATGAACTATTTTCTCCCTCAGGTTGGCGAGACGAATTACATCCAGAAGGCGTATTTTCTCGGGAATATGGTATACAAATTATTGCGTGTATCTCTCAACATTGATGCTCCCACCGACCGCGACAGTTTTCGGTTCAAGCGTATCGAATTAAGCGGGTCGCTTATTTATGACCTCTTTAAAGAGTATTATGCTCTTCAGCAGCAGCATATTCGTCTCTCGATGGACCGCGAATACTTCAAAGACCCGAAGAAATACGAGAAGAACTTCGTAGGTCTCATTCAAATGAATTACCAAGAATTCTTTCGCGAACGCATTGTCGAGAGTGGATTCAAAAAAGCATTTAAAGGAAACTGGGGCGCGACTGACCATACCAAGCGTATCGGGGTCATCCAGGATTTAAATCGATTGTCCTATAACTCGTTTCTCTCGCACTTGCGTAAAATCAACCTACCGATGGACAGCAGCGCGAAAGTCGTGGCTCCGCGTATGCTCCACGGGTCGCAGTGGGGAATGATTGACCCGGTTGATTCGCCGGATGGTGCGAATATCGGGTTTCATAAACATCTGGCTTTTGGAACACGCGTGACGAACCAGTGCTCGGCTTACCCAATGATGCAATGGCTGCGTGAAGTCGTGAAGATGTATATTTTAGAAGAATGCACGCGAATGTTCCTTCATTACACCACGAAAGTATTCGTCAATGGAACGTGGGTAGGTGCTATCACGCGACCCGACGAAACAATGCGGTTGATACGCCTTCACCGCCGTAATGCGCTTATCCCGATTTATGTCAGCTGTCGCTGGGATATCAAAAATAACGAAATTCATATATTTACGGATGCAGGTCGCTTATGTCGCCCGATTTTCTATATCGACGAAGACACTGGGCGACCTAGTTATGACAAGGACGAAATCTTGGAAATGATACGAGGTGGAAAGGCATCGTGGGAACAAATGACGACCGGATTTACTGCGAAGTCTGACCCGACATTTCAGGCGGGACATTGCCGGTATTATACAATCGACGAACTCTACGGACACGCACACGATACATCGGCTTTATCCGCCAAACAGAAGGTCGCGGAAAGTGTTGCACGCGTCAATACCATTGAGGATTTTCGGCGTTTGAAGGCAACCCAGGCGATTATTGAGTATATCGATACATCGGAGACGGAGTCAACACTGATTTCGATGAGCCACGGGTTTGAGAGACCGGTCGCTCCGGCGGACACGGCGGCGGACACGGCGGCGGCGGAAAAGAGCGACAGCAGCGAGAGCGAAGGCGAAGGTATGAGCAATGACGATAAAGGCCGTCGCCATCGCTATCGCCGTCGCCATCGCCCCCATCACGCCCGCGTCCTTTCGAGCGACGGAAAACAATACACTCACGTGGAAATTCATCCATCGCTTCTTATGGGTGTAATGGGCAATCAAATCTGTTTCCCCGAAAATAACCCAGTGGCGCGTAATGTATTCGGTTGCGGTCAGGCAAAACAAGCCGCGTCTCTCTATCACAGCAACTATCAAGTGCGTATTGACAAAATGGGGGTTGTCATCAATAATGGCGAAGTTCCGATTGTCAAGAGCCGGTATCTCGACCTCATCAATCACGAAGAACATCCGTGCGGTTTCAATGCCATCGTTGCAATTATGTCGTTTAACGGGTATAATGTAGAAGACTCTATCCTTTTCAATGAGGCGTCGGTGAAGCGCGGAATGTTTCGAATTACATACTATAATATGTATGAAGCACGCGAAGAAAGCAGTAGTGTTCGCGGTGCTCAGCGCGATACCAGGTTCGCGAATATCCAGAAAGAAGGCGCAATTGGAATCAAACCTGGATATGACTACAGCTACCTCGATGACAACGGCCTCATTCGAGAGAACACTGAAATGGATGATAAGAAGGTTGTTATCGGTATGGGGTCGGTAAGTATTCACAACGATGGCGGTCAGCTGCGTGATATGTCGGTGATGCCAAAGAAAGGCCAACTCGGGTTTGTAGATAAAGCATTTATCACAGAAGGCGAGACTGGTTTTCGTATTGGTAAAATTCGTATTCGCGAAGAACGCTTTCCTGCGATTGGCGATAAATTCTGCTCTCGTTGCGGCCAGAAAGGGACATGTGGACTTATCATTCCCGAACAAGATATGCCTTTCACAAAAGACGGAATTCGCCCCGATATTATTATTAATCCACACGCGATTCCAACCCGTATGACGATTGGGCAACTTATCGAGTCGTTGATGGGGAAGGCGTGCGTCCTTCACGGCGGTTTCGGCAACTGCACGGCATATACGAATAATGGGACGAAACACGAATCATTTGGGTCTGTTTTGACGGGTTACGGGTTTCATTCATCGGGGACTGAAGTCCTATACAACGGAATGACGGGCGAGGAAATCAAGAGCGATATTTATATCGGGCCAACCTACTATATGCGACTGAAGCAAATGGTCAAAGACAAAATCAATTACCGGTCGCAGGGACCGCGAACCCAACTTACACGCCAAACCGTTCAAGGTCGTGCAAATGACGGCGGTCTTCGTGTCGGTGAAATGGAGCGTGATGGTATTTTGGGACACGGTGCCGCGCATTTCCTCAATGAATCGCTGATGGTGCGCGGTGATGAATATTATATGGCGGTATGCAATAAATCGGGAATGATTGCGATTTACAATCCCAACCAAAACCTTTTTATGAGCCCGATGGTGGATGGACCGATTACACTGGCACTGGTTCTACTGTCAACTATGATACATTTTATTTAAGACTTGATGGTAGTAATCAACCTGTAACTGGCTTTGTTGGCTTTGATGAATATATCAAAGTAGCTAATAAATTTGGTGTTCAAGCATCTTTTGGTTCAAGCTATGGTGCTATTTATTATGACACCAGCATCAATAAGTTAAGAGTTTCAACTCCTTCTGGATGGTCTATTGTTGGTTCTGGTTCTGGTGGTGGAATAACAGGGATTTATTCTGGCAGCGGTATTTCAT
>RGCF01000156.1 GCA_009919265.1 Bacteroidota bacterium
ATATTTGGCCATGTAGCAGTAATGAGCCAATAGAAATTTGCCTTGGGCATAGGAACCGTGGAAGTAAAGTGAATACTATCTACTTCATCAAATATAACTGTAGACCATTGTATACTATGACGATCATTTGATGTCATAAATGATTTTATAATCGTATTAGACATCAATGTGATATCACGAGTTTTAATGAGTTCATTAAAATCTGTTTTTTCTAAAGCTTTTGTTGTCTTTACTTCAAAGAAAGACAAACTGGTCTGAGTAGTAATTGCATGCTTCCATTGGTGAAACAGAGTATGAGGAACTACAATCAAAGTATTTCCTGAACATTCTGTGGTGTACACAGGTTTCTGGCTCCAGAAAGTCGTCTGAGATTTCATATTAATACTATTGAACACCGACGTTATAGGGTTGAGTTTTTTATGAGCCAAGTAGCCTAGTGTGGTAAGAGTTTTTCCTGAGCCAACCTTGTCTCCTAAGATTGCTGTCTGACTATAATGCGTCTCACCCTTTACATCAAAGCCTTCGATACACGTTTTTTCCTTTTGATGCATGGCATGAACCATGGCTAATTGATGCGGCCTCAGAGGGACTTTGATTTCTCTTGGTTGAACAGCATAACCAGATGTATCTGTTACTGAAAATAGAATAGGTTGTTCATATACCTCTAACATTCTATTTAATGAATCGTCTCTCGCGGCCATCGCACACTAATCTCTATAAGAACGAGATTGTTTTTGTTTAGACCTTATAGACTACTGAAGAATTGATAAAGTTCAGGATCCTTAATAAAATCTTTCATCTTCAGAGTTGTCTTGACTAAAAGACGATTTGTTTCAGTTCTCAGCTCTGTTTTATCAAACGTATTATCTGTGTGGCTCATGACTAGCATGACTTTCTTCGGATTTAGTTGAACTAAGGGGTTTTTATAGTTTTCTAAGAAGGATTTTTCTTCTGAGAAGGCTACTGTCTCGTCGTATGTATGGGTATCTGCATATGTCTTTGTCCACACCATGGTTCCATTCGTTGCATGTCCCTTGAAATAAGGACCTGCCTTCCAGATTTCCTTAGTATCTGTGAAATACATATAGACCTCACTGGATCCAGCTAATCTGAACCCTGGATTTCCTTGAAGTGCTTTGACTGCATCTTCTACTCTTGTAGAGAAGTAAAAATCGTCATCATCCATGGCTACTATAATTTCTCCTTTGGCTTCTTTATTCAATCTATTACGTTTTTCTCCTAATGTCATCTTATCCTCAGACCAGATGAAATTTAGACTTGGCAAGTCTTTGCGAGCAGCTTCAAATAAATCCCTTACTTCTTCCTGACCATCATCATAGACTATCCACTCCATGCGGTCCCTGGGATATGTTTGGTTTTGAACCATTTTAATTAAAGAAGGAATGAAACGTCTACGATTATACGTCGGCGTTACAATGCTTACAAATGGTAATAGATTCATCTATTAGAATATATTACTCAGTCTTTATCTGGGATTTTTCAAAGGCTGTCTTATAGAGTGTTTCTACCGTTGCTCTAGCTAGTTGAGATGTATCATCCTCCTTGTAACAAAATGCACCAAGAAAAAATGTCTCAAGATCACCATTTGGCTGATATGTTGAAATTGGCAAATATGTGTAATATAGAGATTTAATCTGATAAGCATAACGACGAATTAACATTTTAGGAATTTCAATAAAGAAAAAAAGACATCCATAAACGAAACTCAAAATACGAAAGGGAACTTTGTATCCAATTGCATTATTTGCAGCTAAATGACCTCCATATAGAATAATAACTATAAAAATAAGGCTCGTAAATCCTTTTAGAATACCTAATGCAATATTACTAGTTGCTCTTCCAGTTTTAAATTCACTTCTTTCTGCAAGAGCTTTTGCTTCAGCATCTGCTGCCGCCTTTGCTTCAGATGAAGAAGCGCTCTCTTTTTTTGCTTCAGCTAATCTCGTTTGTACTTCTTCATCTTGTTGTTTCTGTTTTGCTTGTTCTATTGCATATGCAGCTGCTTCTGGATCAGAAGCCCATTTTGAAATACTATATTGTATCTTATTGCCAATTTGTGTAAATAAGTTCATCTATTTTAACTACAGTAAATTAGATAAGATGGATTACACGATTGTAATTCCATCGTATAAAAGAGCGGAACTATGCCGAGATAAAACTCTTGCTGTTCTTCATAGATATAAAATACCAAAAGAACAGATTGTAGTTGTAGTTGCAAATAAGGAAGAAAAAGAAACATATGAGGAAATTTTAGATCCAAAGACTTACAAGGAGATTTTAGTTGGAGTTCCTGGTTTAGCCAATGTGCGAAATTGGATATTTAAGCATTTTCCCAAGGGTAAAAAATTAGTATCATGTGATGACGATATTCATGGGTTTATTGAATATGATCCAAAGACAAAGCGTCATGAAAGAGAACTCCGGAGCCTTAAGGATGTAATAAGGCGCGGGTTTTCTGAATGTGAGAAAGCCAAATGTTCGCATTGGGGAATTTATCCAAGCCCCAATGGATTTTTTATGAAGCCAACTGTATCTACTGATTTGAAATTCATTATTGGAAGTTTCGGAGGTTTCATAAATCCCGGAAATGAAGTTCTAATTGAAATAAGTGAAGGAGAGAAAGATGATTATGAAAGAACTCTGAAATTCTTCCAGCGTGATGGAGCCGTTGTTCGTCTGAATTTTGTGTCTGCAAAAACGGCAACATATAAGACACCTGGAGGTTTACAATTGGGAAATCGTCTAGCAAAAGAAAGAAAGACAGTAAAAGCATTAATGAAAAAATACCCTGGTTGGATTCGTCTAAACCCCACCAGGAAATCTAAAATGCCTGAAATTCGTTTGGTTGATCCTAGTAAGAGTAAAACAAGAAAAGTAAGAAAGTAAAATGACTTTATGTTGCATATTTCATTCCTCCCATACCACCTTCGATGACTAGGAAATTAATACTTTCCACGTAAACTGAATAATTTATTAAATACATACTATCTTGTGCTAGAGGCCATGGGTCAATGTCTAACTGGAAATTCTTAACTCTACTTGTATTCAAAGAACCACTTGGCTTCATCCACTTTGATGTGTCTAAAGCGAAGCTGTAAATTGCCAAACCTGGTGGAAATACCCCCGTAGCATATTTCCACGAGCTTAATTCATTAAAATATTGTAATGGCTTAATTTCTTGTGCATCATTGCCATCACAGATAATACGTATTTGTCTTATAATATCTTGTTGCATAGATTGAATGTTAATTCCTGAATAACCTCCAGATGGAATTGATGAAATAGCAGGAATAAAAGGAGCTTGACCATATCTCCACCAATTTGTATAGTTAGTCCATGCATTTAAATATTGTATTGCATCCGAGCGTCTAGGTATTATAAGAATACGTGGAACTGGGTTATGTGTATACAAATCAAAGAGTTGTCTTGAATTATTGTTTAGGAATGGATATTTTGTGACTTGTCTAACAATATACGTAAGAGGTTTTGTTGCAAATGTTCTACGCTCACTATCTGTTAAATAGACATATGTAGCTTGTAATCTTGGATATAAGGGCCATGTATTCATTGTGGGTGGTGTATAATCGATATCTGTTAGAAATTGTTTTATGTAAATATTTTGTTCTATATTTGGCATATAGCCAACATTGCCCGTTTGTATTTGTGTTCTTGATGCATTTACTTTAGATTCAGGGCGAACTCTGAACCCTGATGGGTCTAATACAGTATAGAGGTCTCTAATGGGTCTTAGAGTAAGTTGAACTTCACATTCGTGATATTGTAGTGCAATTAAAGGTAAAGCTAAGCCAGAGTTCTGAGAAAACCAAAATGAAAGTGGTAATGTGATATCACGCCCAGGGATAGATGGAAAGTTATTTTGTGATTGTAATGACGGATCAAAATTTTTATAGACATTTGGATATAGACCAGTGGTACGTGTTGAATTATTTCCTACTGCGCCGGAATACTGGCCATTTGCAGGATCATAGAGTTCAGGAACATCTCCAACCAATTGTTGCCACTTGTTATATTGAGTTTCATCCTGATCTGTAAAGGCTGTTGAGATAATGTAGTCACTATCAAATTGCTGAACTTGTGTTCCTCCAATTAAGAAAGTAGCATCTTGAATAATTTGTGCTCCAATATAACGAACCCATTGAAATTGATATTGAGAACGATTCTTATTGGGTCCAGGTAAATTAGGATCAAAATATTTGGAATAAATATCTGGCAATCTAAAAGTAAAATATAAATCAGAGAGCAAGTCAGCAACACGTTGTATTTTTGCACGAAGTTGAATGGGTTCATCGAAAAATAATTCTTGTGGACCTTCAAGAGGTAATGTAATAGATTCAAAAGCAAAATGACTATATTTCTTTAGCACTATATAGAAATACGTAAAATCTGGATTTCCACTTAGAATTACATTCTGTGCGCCGTAGGCGACTAATATAAATAATCCACCTCCTGGCATATCTCTTCTTGTTCTTACGAAAGAAGAAGAGGTATGGTTTTAAGCGTATAGGGGGAAAAGCCCCCTATGACCCCATCTTAGGTTTTAGGGGACTTAGGGGTGAAACCCCTATGGACCCTGTTTATTAGCCCACCATGTATCAGATAAATATGGTGTTAATGACATATCTGGACTATCCATCACTGTAGAAGGTTGCATATTGATGAGATACTGAATTTCTGTATATGTCAAGGCATAACTGAAATAATATACTCTACTAATCATTCCTTTAGCGGCTCCATCGAAATTAAGCGATGATACTGACTGTGCAGAACTGAATTCATTATCCTTTTCTAAAGAAGTAGTAATTGACTTTGATAAAGTAATTCTACGAGGACTAAATGCATATACATTACCATAGTTCTGATAAGGAGGTGTATTGTTAGATAAGGCCATCTTTTTCTTCAAATTTCCATTGATATAAACGTAGAGAGTATTTCCTTTACATGTAACTGTCAAATGAAACCACTTGTCTACAGGAATATTCTCAATATCTGTATAATTATCCCAAGTGTCAAAGCAATTCATATAGACACGTAATTTATTTGTATCTCCCCAACAGAATATACCTGGTCCTAATAAAGGATAGACTTGTCCATATCCTTTATGTAAAATATGGTATAGCTTATGCTCACCTTTGGAAAATGTATCACTTTTAATATTAATAAATAAGGAATAACTGAATTCTACGCCGGAACGCTGATTATCAGAAAAATATATCGTCTTTGCTTTAGGATTTTGCGGATTTTGTATTGCTGTAAACATCTTAGCACCAGATGCATATGTATTAGGGAAAAGTTCTACACGATCTTTAAACATTGCCATGAAGGAATTATATATGAATTCACTTACTGATAAACTAATATAGACAAGAACAACGATTGCTATACCAGAAAGAACTTGTGATAAGGTATCAGTACCTGTCATTGAAACACCAGTTGATTCCATCTACCTTTGAGTTCTTAAAAAGAAGCACTCAAACGTAATGTAATATTGTTTAATTATTTAACCAGTACTTGTGCTAAAAATAGATCTTCCATTGTTCTTGATATCAAAAGATAGGTTCCCTGGGTTCAAGCTGCTTAATGAAAAGCTTGTGAAAGGACCCTCCTGGTAATATGAGTAAACTCTATCCGGAGAATATGCAAAATTAGCAGCACGTGTCATTCCAATAAGACCTCCAAATCCATCAGGTCCACCTAATTTCAATGTAGGCGTATCTCCACTTACTTTAAAGAGGCCATCTAATAAGCATGAACGTGAGAGTTTACCATCAATATAAATATCAATGGTGCGTCCAGTTAGAACCGCAGTAATATTTACCCACTTCTGTAAGTCAACTTGTTCAATATCACATTTCTTGAAGTCAGGTGATGAATCTGTATAAGGGGATTTTCCTTCCACTATGGAAGAATAATCACGTTTAAAGGTCAAGTCGCCCATTTTATCATCCTGCGATTCGCACGATACACGAATGCCCAATTTATTCGTATATTGCCCTAGATACATAACAAGTGTCATGATACCCGTAGATTCAGGTGCTCCACCCGATAGAATTAAAAAGGGTTTATTTTTACCCTTATTTATATTCCAATTGGTTACATAAATCCATGTGCTAATGGAATATTCTCCACCTCCATATATTTGAGGAACTTGAGAACCACTGTATACTTTTGCAGTTTTATCTTTTGCAGGAAGACCATCGCTTGCTGAACTATAGATTACAAGGTCACTTGAATCATTTCCACCATATAACCACTTCCATAAGTAAAAAAGTCCAAGTAGCATTAAAATCGCCAAAACGGCCATTATAACCATTCTTGAAGGTTCCATTCTAATTTAAGAAACACTTTATGCGTAGGGTGCTGACCATTGTTCTAAAGGACCTGCTTTCTTAGGACTTAGACAATTTCCATCCGGACACCAATATCCAATATTTGGTAAAGAAGGCATAAAAGGTTTGAAGAATGTTGTTATTGTAATTGGCATATAAGGCTTTCCAGAAGTATCAACTGTATCCTTTACAAGTCTACGTATTTCATTTGTTTTCATAGCATATGGAGCAATACTTATTAGAGAAATAACACCACCAAGTCTAACATCACCAATAGTTAAAGGCTGTGTATCATCAAAATCAGGCATTGCCGTACACATATGACTCACTGCAAGACTACCATTCAAGTAAATATTGAATTTGCGTCCTGATTTAACTATTGCTACAGCAGTCCATCGCTGTAAGGGAAAGTTAGGTATCTCTGCATATTCAGGATTTTGATATCCTTTTACGTATATTTCTAGACGAGCAGGGGCCATATTTAGACCACGTCCAGCATCAGGTGCCACTAGAATTTGAAATGTCTGTTTTGCTCCAATATTTATTAACTTTGCATACTCATTACCAGATTGTGCTGTTCTATCAATCAATGTCGGGTTTGTATAAAAAAGTAGAGTTGAACCGGAATTTGATGTCCATGGACCTTTTAATTCCTGGCTTGTAATAACTTGAACTGTTTTTGATAGTGATATTTCATCATCTTTTCCAACGCGATTAAATGGCGCTGGTAGCAAGAGATATGCTAGAAGATATTGCAGCGGTTGTTGGCGGAA
>RGCF01000157.1 GCA_009919265.1 Bacteroidota bacterium
CTGGTATACTCTTAGATCTATCTAATTCAAAAATATCTGATAATGTTATTCGTATTCTATTTGTTTTTCCTACAGATTTCTGAGAACCAGTTGAATCAACAAATCGGTCATCTGGAGGACCCGTCATACGAAGTTCAGGACTTATAAGAGAAAAATATGTATCTGTCTTCCACAAAATCTCAATTGGCATGTAAGTAATTGCACCACCCTTTATGCTAGATTTTACTTTAATTTTTTTCTTTGTAACAAGTCCAACTGCTTGTCTTATAACAGGGGTGTCTGGTTTTGTATTTAATTCATCACTTGGTAAAACAGGTGCTCCCTGTACAACAGGTGCTCCCTGTACAACAGGTGCTTCCTGTACAACAGGTGCTTCCTGTACAACAGGTGCTCCCTGTACAACAGGTGCTTCCTGTACAACAGGTGCTCCCTGTACAACAGGTGCTTCTTGAACAAATGGCACCTCTTGTTCATCTTGTTTTATTCCCATGAATACAAGGGCAGGTGAAAATACAGGATTTCTATTCATTATATTCCATAAACTAAGTTTTACTTCATATAATGTAAACCATTGAGGAAGAGGACCAAGATCAACTGTTTCAATATTTTCTTGTCCAGAAGTAAATCTGTGTATTTTTAAATGTAAGATTTGATCAACAAATCCTTCCTCCATCATCTCAGGTCCAAGGAGGGATTTGAACTGTTTTCTTAAGTCTAGAGACATCTACCGTCCAGTGTTAATTTTAGCTACTCTCATTGTCGCATTATTTTTATAGATTATATCTTAATTTATGGATATATAATTGTAAATTAGGTCACATTTCCTATCTTAAGAGGATTACCCATAACGTCGGGATAATCCTTTCCTGCATCATATTTTGGTTGATCTGTTATGCTTTCACCGCAATATTTCACTGGATGTGCACGAAAATCCTGGTATTTATATATTTCAATAGCTTCTGCTTCTCTTAAGAGCCATCCAAAATTATTCCAAAATTCAGGTCCATGACTTGCAACACTTGGAGATGTTATGACATGACCCATCTCATGTAAAGCTACAAATACCATTACATTCTCATCGACGAGTGGTTCTTTAGATTGATCTTTTTGCCTCAAGCATAAATGGATACTATCACCCTTATTTACGCTATATGATACATGTTCCGAATCTGGAGTTGCTTCATAGAACCGCTTAGGATCTGCCTGAAACTTCTCATTTAATTGAATTACCTGGGGCTTATTAGGATATCTATGCCGGAGTACATCAATGAGCTTTTGTAATTTATGTCTTACACGGGCTAATAAATCAGCAGCCTCTTGTTTATCAGGCATATCACGAACATTATACATTAAGCCATCGACCTTACTGCGCACATGAATAATAGGATATTTAGATGTTGCATTATGAAAAAAACCCCATATTCCTGATACAACTGTATCCATCTAAAGCCTTTTTAGGAAAAAGCTAAAGCAAGAGAATAACGTAAATTACATTGATAATGCAATTTGTGTTACTATATATTTGGTTGTAATCGTATTTATGCAATTTCGAGAGAACGTCTGTTGGTGTCAGGCTCAATTGTGCTCTGGTTAAAGACAGATACAGCCACCTGGGGATTAGGGGGCTCAGAACGGAGCTGGTAATTAGCGTTACGCATGCTCTGGCCAACAGTGTTGATACCGATGAGGGCGCCTGCAGACAAGAAGTTCTTGCCCTTTAGGGAGCCAGTGCCCATAGGGTTCTGTTGGGACCATACGCTGTTCTGGTCCTTAGGAAGTAGCTCACCAGGTGTTAGCTGATCACGGGGGTAGCAGCCCTCGGGCTTCTCAGCATTACCGAATGACGCAGGTCCCTCCATGTCACCTAGGTTAGCAAAGCCCTCAGCCCTGTTAGGATTACTCATAACAGCTTCACGTGTTGTAGCACCCGCGCCGCCAGGGAAGTTAGCGGGCTGGTTTCCAAGAGAAGCAGGGGAAAGGGTTCCCATAAATCCATCACGACGTAAAAATCCACCTAGAGAAGGATCAATGAGATATACTGCAAATACAACAACAGCAAGAGCAACCATTCCTAATACGATGTCACGAGTTCTTAGGCCTGACATCTGATTATTCTGTTAGCATTGTATAAAAAAGATAGCATTCATTCATCCTCATCCTCCGAATCCGGGGGCATTCGACCTGTAGCCTCAAAATATTGCATCCGTATTTGCTCCGCTTCTACCCTGGCTTTGGCGGCCCGGAGACGTGTTAATAAATATTGTTCCTGTGTTTCCTGCGCATCATCTACAAGTTCCATGGGGGGCAATGCCGATTCAGGAACTTCAACAATATCCCCTTCAGATGAACCTTCTGAACCTTCCGTTTCACTGTCATCAAAGGAAATTTGAGGACCTGTAGGTGGAGCAATATATGTGGGTGACCAGATAAATGTAATAACCTTTGGAGTTAAAAGAATAGTTATTAATAATGCCGCATTTTCAGTATCTTGTGCTAATGTCTTAAATGAATGCTTTACTCTTTTTACAAGTTGTTCGTGAGAGGGTAGTTTTGCAAACCAATTTCCACTCGCACCCTCGTCTATCAATTTATGTATAACTGTATCTGTGTAATTTTCAATGGTATCATTGTCGTTAAAAACCGTATTTCCATTTGTATCTTTTTTTATAAAGGCTTGTATCTTATTGGTAAATGCCGGTAGCAAATGAATAACGTAATGGCTATTTGCAGCATCCCAAGTGGGTGGTATGAAGGACATTCTCTGCGTTTCTCTATCAATTCAAGTTTAAATGGGCTTCGGTAGAGATGTCTAAGGCAAAGCCCGGGACAATGGTATATAATATCTTAGATCGTACTCTTGAATTCTTTCAAGAACCTAGAAACCGTGAAAGAATTCAGCATAATTGTTTGGACCCAATGCTTCGCTATATACTCGATCGTATGTTTCCTTACATTATATTGACATGTATCTTGTTTTCCTTGATTTTACTGATGTCTCTTACATCAGTAGGATTATTGATGTTTCAATTACATATGTCATCGAAATTGCCTATACAAACTGTTAATACGGTATCCCAAACAGTGAGCGCGCTTGTAGAACCAGTGTTAAATCAATAATCATAATAAATGAACAATGAGGCACTCGCACATAATGTACGTGGATGGGTTCACTATGATAATATGTCGGCAGCGTTGAATAAGCAAATTGCAAATGCTCGTAAGCAACGGGATGCATATGAAGAACAGATTAACGTATTATTAACACAGCATCAAATGCCAAATGCAGTAATTCAAATCTCCGGGGGGCAATTACAATTACAGGAAGAAAAGGCAACTGCAGGTTTAACAATGAAGGCTTTACAGGATTCTGCTTTATCTTTTTTCAAGTCACACCCTGAAATACCTAATCCCGAAAAAATGGCAAATGAATTCATTCAACATATGAAACAAGGTAGGCAAGTAACCACCAGCTTGCGACTCAAAAAATTGAAAGCGCCGGCAGGGCAACAGTAAGTATACACTAGTAAGTTTTAGAAGTCATTCGTATGATTTCATTCAATGATTGGAAGAATCAGTTTGCATATGTTGGCCCTGGAACCTGCAAGGAGCAGGAGGGAACCATGGAAGAAGCCATGCTTGTCTTCTTCTATGATGGAGTTAGTCCATGGATTAATCGCATTGGTTATAAGTGGCGTCGAGAAGAAGATATTGTAGCAAGAAAGTTTGTTCAATTGTGTTACATGATTGATACTACATCACATATGTATGATAAGGATCTTAGGAGCCCTAAACCAAATCATCGTGATTTTCAAGAGGATAGAGAGACATTTGATTTATTCCTTGATACCATTCAACTAATTGATTTCCTCGACGCATGGAAATTTAGAACAGAAATTGTTGGAACACGATTTGACCATTTGATTAAAGAATTCTGTTATACTTGGATTGATGTATGCTCAGGTAAGCCTGGAGCCTTTACACAGAGGATCTTCGAGGCTGAGGCTGAGGCTGAGGCTGAGGAGGAATATGCAAATGGTCCCGATATCACTTCAAGAAAGAAGTGGGACTTGTATTAGACCTCTGGTCATTTCAAACCGGCACCGAGTAAAAATTGACAAGTTCCAAATTCAGTAAAACGGTTATAAAATGACAGAGGGATACTTATACTGTTTATCTAATCCCTCAATTCCTAACCTTTTAAAAATAGGGATGACAACAAGAACACCAGAAGAGAGATGTAGAGAATTATTTACAACAGGTGTTGCTACTCCATTTAATATCGAATTCTCAAGACAAGTTAATAATCCAGGCCAAAAAGAAAAGGATATTCATAAAATATTAGAAACCTACCGGATTCCATCACGTGAATTCTTTAATATATCTGTAAATGAGGCAACTAGGGTTATTGATACATATCTATCAGAAAATCTCCCAGTATTTCTAAGTGTTGAAGATGTATTACGTTGTGAATATGTTAGTAAGTTAGATAAGACAAGGATACTTACTTGTCTTAGAAAAAATAAAGAATATGACGAGTTTAAATCATTCTTTGATTCACGATTAGGTGAGGATTCACGCAAGTTTATAGAAAATACTACAATTACTTGGCAAGATGATAAAACACTTGTATATAAAGTAAACTCAGATAATTCTATAGAATATATAAAATCAATAAAAACATCAGATTACCATTTTATTGGAATAAGTGGTGATAAAATAACGGTTTGAAATGCCCGTCGGTCTAAAAGATTGTAGAAACAGTTTACTAAAAACCTCTTTCTAAAGCCTTTTTCATTTTATATATTTAAGATCCCCAGTGCTCCTTGTTAAATGGTAAGATACCCATGGTCTCAGCTTCTTCCTTAAAATGCTGAACCTTCTTATCGAATTCTAGACCTGATTGTGTCAAGGGTCTTGTAGATCCTGCCATAATTGCGTTAGCATCATGTTGTGATTGAGAAGGTCTCTTTCCTATACATGTAACTCCATACTTGAGCTCTGGGTTGTCGAAATATCCTCCATTCAAGCCAGGCTTTCCACAAGCACCCTTCTGCTCAGCAGGACCTTCTTGTAACTCCTCATATGTAGACTTTTGAGTAGGATACACTGCCATTTGACCCTTGACCCATCCGTAATTACACCAGTCTGCTCCTTTCTGCCATGCATCTTTCACTTGCTCATATGTGGCAAGTTCTGCACCAAGAGCCTTACAGAGAGGTGCTGCGTCATAGTATGAGTAGTTATTCTTGCTAATTGTAAATACTTCCTTACCCGGAGGTAGAATTTTCTCTACAATTCCGCTCATGCCGGTATGCTCCTTTGCTGTCTCATCTTGAGGGGGTGTAGGGGGTGCAACAGGGATATTTTCCTGTTTTGTTTCAGGGGGTGCACCGGTTCCAGTTAGCCACAGATTGATTTGATCTGTTATGTTGGTCATAGCATTTATGAAATTCCGATAATAGTATGCAAACAAGATTAATGCAATTACAAGAAATCCACAAAACCATAAAAGAGGAGTATTCCACCCCTTTCCTGAATTAGCGCTTGAGATATTGTTCATCTTAGTCAAATTTTTTACAGAATTTGTAGGTAAAGCCACAAGGCTATTCATTCTTTGAACGGTGCTGTTCATCTATTTTATGGCATGTATGTTTTCTTATGACTTATTGACATAAATCATAAGAAAGATTTTATATAGATTTACAAAGAATCTTCAGGTGTTGTGCGGTTACCACCACGAGATGCAATCACTTGACGTTGGTCGGGGCTAGAGCAGACACATCCGCCATCGCACGTATAAGAGGAAGGGCAGCACTCGGGTTTGCACTGGTTATTCTTAAACATAAAGAGTGAGTCGGGGCCGGGCTGGAACGCAGGTCCATTTAGGGGCTCATTAGGAGTATTACACTTCCATTTACTGACGCCATCCGGACATGTTAGGCCAACAGCATCAAAGGGACCCATCTTGTTATAGGATTCTTTGGCTCCACCTGCATTCTGTAAATAATAAGAGGCAAATCCATCACGGGTTACACCACGAACTAGGGAACTCTGGGAAACTAAGAGAGCAGCAATTACAAGTAAAATCATTCCACCAAGGAACATTAACCGCTTCATCTTCTGATTTGTCCGCATCTTTTATTTTTAATCGATAAGTCTTTTTAGAAAAAAACTTATTGCTCTTTCTCGAGAAGACGCTCGAACCTCAAGAGGGTTATTGCGCCTTCTTGAGGAGAAGGCGCTCGACCCGGGCATGAGAATCAAGTATATTCTGAGCTCCAATTTCAGTAAAATCACGCATTATATATTCACTTCCATTTCGCATTTGAATCTTAAAATATCCCAAATCTGTTATAAGCTGTATTCCTTTCCAGGTTTTATCACAAGGTATTCCTTCGGGATGTTTCCATGTATCTTTGTCATATAATATCCAGTTTCCATCTGTTATATGATTACCTGGTTCACCAATTGCAGTATGAACAATACGTTCGCAGATACCCTTAACTTTTACAAAACAATCTTTTCCATAAATCCAATCACCCACTTTTACTGTGTAAAGAGGTCTCCATCCACCTTGGTGTATCCATACTTTCAATTCTCTATCTAAACAAGGAGCTGAAGTAGGAACCATACTATTTACTATTGTATCATTGTGATTTAACATGCCATATGCAACCATTTCCCAAGCCTTTTCTGCTTCCTTGGAATCTGGAATTTCATCCCAGTCCAGAAATCTTAAAGGACCTCTTAAACCCATAATAGGAATTTCACGTCTATTTGTAATCAACGTCCACAGAGTATTTTCTGATTTTAACGATTGAATAGCTCTAGGATGTTCCTTTACGTATATTACATCATTCTCATAATACACACAATGATATCCACTTACTAAAACTTCATCTAAATTATAAAGATCTTCTGCAGGAACTTCTATGACTGCTTGAACAACTATATTGTCATATAATATATCACCTGGCTTTAATAAACATATTTGCTGTTCATCTCCTGATTTCATTATTACACGTGTATCTTTATGAAAACAAAAGACAGATCCCATGGGTCCCGTAGAACCAGGCATAGCACGTTCAATACCTGCAACTGTAATTAATACAATTACCAATAGGGGTAAAATAGGCAAAA
>RGCF01000158.1 GCA_009919265.1 Bacteroidota bacterium
TTGGATTTTGCTTAAATACATATAATTATACATAATATCTGTTAGGTGTGAAATGTTTCGCCGTCGCACTAATGTGGCCGTGGCCGCCGCCGCCAACGCTTCCGACACCGAAAGTTCTGAAAATGAGAATATACTTCTAAATATAAGCGAAAACGCGGACGAAATCGGAGGAGGAGAAAGTGCACGAACCGGAAAAAATATATACAACGACGATGATATTATACGCGTGGATGACGACCGATATGTATTTAATCCGTATAATACAGACAACTGCGAAGTCACAATCGCGGATGTTGAAGGCATTCTTGCGCGATACGGCGTGCCTTCTCAAGTCCACAATTTCGAACTGTATCGGCGTGCATTCGTTCATCGTTCCTATACAAAACGCCCTAAATCTCTCAACGACCTTGAAAATGTAAGTTTCATTGACCGCCCGGAAGGTGCGATGCCTCTTCGCACCAAATCGAATGAACGGCTCGAATTCGTCGGCGACGGTGTCCTCGAATGTGTGACGAAATACTATCTCTACCGCCGTTTTCCTAAAGAGAACGAAGGGTTTATGACGGAAAAGAAAATCGCGATTGTGAAAAATGAAACCATCGGGAAGTTCGCGCTCGAAATCGGGTTACATCGGTGGTATATTATATCCAAGCACTCGGAAGAAAAGAAGACGAGAACCAATCTGAAAAAATTGGGGTGTTTGTTCGAGGCGTTTATTGGTGCGATGTTTCTGGATTTCAACCGCATACCAATTCACGATGACGACAAATGGTTTGAACGCGTGTTTACTTGCGGACCCGGATTTCAAATCGCGCAGACATTTATCGAGACGGTGTTTGAACGGCATATCGACTGGACGAACCTCATCAAAAACGACGACAACTACAAGAATATTCTTCAGGTGAAGATACAAAAAGAGTTCAAGACCACGCCCGATTATATTGAGTTGTCCCGCGAGATAGATACCGGATACGAAATGGGGCTCTATTTATGTTTAGGACAACCGTTACACGAAGTCATTGGACAACCTTCGGCAGCAATTCCGTTTCAGTCGTTTCCTGACGGTTTTGCAGGAGTCCATCGTCTTTGTCAGCAAAATGGCGGGAAGGCGTTCATCTTCTTTGCACGGGCATCACATAAAATTAAGAAGAAGGCGGAACAAATCACTTGTGAAATGGCGATTAAACAAATCGCGGGAATTTCGAAATAAATATAACGGTATATGTTAGGTAATATGAATGTTCTACAACAATATAATCTAAAGAACCGGCCGGTAGTTGGGCGTAGTTCGGGAGCGTCATCTGCCGCTGAAGGCGTGGTTGTTCGTCTTTCTCGTAAATTACCGAGCGGAATATTAAAAAAACCGTCGGCGACTGGACTTTCTGGGTATGCTACAATGCGTCGAGAAAGAGAAGAAGAATTTAAGCCGGAATTGCCAGTGGAAGGCGAGGCGGCGGAGGCACTACCAGACGCAGCAGCGGGAGCGGCAGCGGACGCGAATAAGAAAGAAAAAACCAATGTATTCATTGACGCACGACATACATCGGATATTGACCGTTCCGCGTTGATTGCCCGGATAAGAGGCATATCTTTTTCATCCAACCTCGAAAGCGATGTTCGCCGGATTGAAGCAGAAACAGAAGCACCCGAAGAACCCGCGTTGTTATCGAATACTGCTGCTGCTGCTGCTGCTACTGCTGCCGCTCCAGTGAAATTAGGAAAACGAGCAATATTACCTTTTAATGAACCTGTAAAAAAGAGTAAAACCCAGGCTGCTCTCGCGATTGCTGAAACAAACCAACCTACGAGTTTCGAGGAGATACATAGCGACATCGTGCCGGATGCCGCGGCAGAGGCAGAGGCAGAGGCCGAGGGCGAACCGCAGCCAAAGAAACGCGTGATTCGCCCCAAACCGAAGCGACCTGCCGCTGCCGCTGCCGCCGCCACCGATTCGGGTGTCAGTATTTCAGCTGCGTCTGCCAGTGTAAAGGCGGTCGTGGGTAAAATAAAAGAACGCGAAGACAGCACAGTGAATATATCTGCGTATAAAGTCGGCGATACAATTGTTTCTACGCGTCTTCCACCGCCGCGACCACTTCCGCAAGTCCAAGCATCCGAGTTTTATATGAACAATCGCGCCAAGTTTATTCAATATATTAACGCGTTATTCCAGCCTTACCGCGAAGAATTAACATCTGGCGAAAGCGATATTACGTGTGAGGCGTTATATGGCGGTGATGATACTGCGTCGGTTGCCCTTCTCACTCACCAGAAAATCGTGCGTGATTACCTGAACATTTATTCGCCATATCGCGGTCTCCTTTTATTTCACGGATTAGGCAGTGGCAAAACTTGCTCTTCAATCGCGATTGCCGAAGGGTTGAAAACATTCAAGAATATTGTTGTGATGACACCGGCGTCACTTCGTATGAATTATATCGAAGAAATGAAGTCGAAATGTGGCGACTTGATGTATAAGAAAAACCAATATTGGGAGTTCATTGATTCACGCGGAAACCCGGAGCTCACGCGTGTTCTCTCGAAAGTCCTAATGTTCCCTGATGAATCGTTTGTTCGCTCCAATGGAGGTGCTTGGATGGTAAATGTGACCAAACCTAGCAATTATGAGACCGAACTCACGCCAAGCCAGCGTGTTCGCGTCGACCGCCAAATCGACGAAATGATAAATACCAAATACGAGTTCATCAATTATAACGGTCTTCGGGCGGAGAAGTTGAAAAGTATGACCGATGGATATACGCATAATCCATTCGATAATAAGGTAGTCGTCATCGATGAAGCGCATAACTTTGTGAGTAGAATTGTGAATAAACTCAAGCGGCCAACCTCGATGGCGTATCGTCTCTATCATTTTTTACTGTCGGCACAAAACGCGAAGGTGATTTTATTAACAGGAACGCCGATTATCAACTACCCGAATGAAATTGCCGTTTTATTCAATATTTTGCGCGGGAATATTGACAACTGGGTGTTCACGATTGGTGAAGGCGGAGCCGGTGCCGGAGTCGCGGCAAAAGCTGGCGAAGGCGCGGCTAGCGGTCGTTTAACCCTTGACACATTCCGCTCGATATTTGGTCTCGCGGGGTCGGGTCGCGGAAAGGTCACGGCCACTGGCGCGGGATTTGCCAACGGTATCGGACTTTCATTTGACTATATGGATTATAATACACGCACGAAGAAACTGATGATTACGCGTAATCCGTTTGGTTTTGTGCGCGATTATTCGCCGGTTGGTTCAAAATATCGTGGGGTGATACGACGAGGCGACCCGACTGCAACGACGGACTCGGGAGCGGCGGCAGCGGCGGTGGCGGCGGCAGCGGCAGGCAATATTTCAGTCATCGATACAACATCCACCGAAAACGGTCTTCTCTCGGACGCGGCATTTGAACGCGCAATTATCCAGAAACTTCGCGAAAATGGAATTTCGGTGATTTCAGCATCCACAAACAAACAAACTCCGTTTACAGCCCTCCCCGACAAACTAGATGAATTCAACGGGTATTTCATCGACCCAGCGACATTAGAATTCAAAAATCGCGACCTTTTTATCCGGCGTATATTGGGTCTCACCTCATATTTTCGAAGTGCCCAAGAGAAACTACTGCCCGTATACGATTCAGCAGCGAATTTCCATCTGGTCGAGGTTGAAATGAGCGATTATCAGTTCGCGATTTACTCGCGTGTTCGAGACCTTGAACGCAACCAAGAGTCGAATATGAAGAAGAAGGCGAAGAAGCGCGGGGCAGCAGGAGCCGGCGGTGAAGGTAAAAAAGGTGCTGACGGAGGCGGCGAAGGTGTATATGACGATGTTTCATCCACTTATCGGATTTTTTCACGCGCTTTTTGTAATTTTGTATTCCCGCCATCCATTCGCCGACCTTTACCGGGTGATGACGGAACTGCCTCCAGTGAATTGGACAAATCAGCAGCATTAGGAGTGATGCCAGACGCAGGTGTAGTCGGCGATGCTCTCGAAACGCCGGAAATGCTTGCTGCTAGGATTGCTCGGGCAATGGCGGGAGCGGGGGGTGTAGAAGCAGAGAGCGGGGAAAAGAAACGCGGTCGTAAGCCGAAAGGGGCTGCCGCAAAAGGCGCTGAACCGGCACTTGGAAACGCTATAATGGACGAAAATATGCTTGACGGTATTCATAGTAGGAATGACGGTGACACGGACGATGACGATGAAATGGTAATCACTGGCGAGCATTCCGACGCGGTTGCTGCTGTTATGGCTGGCACTCGGGTCGGGGCGACGGCGGCGTCGGCGTCGGCTTCGGGGGCAGCAGCGTCAGCAGCGGCAAGCGGCAAAAACGACTATAAAAGTCAATACGAATCAGCTATTCTAAAAGCAATCCGAGATTTGAAAGTGAGTTCAGGTAGTTTTCTTATTCCGGAAGAACTCGCGACATATAGCCCCAAATTTCTCCATCTACTTGAAAATATTCTCGATAAAAAACACATTGGCCTTCATCTTATTTATAGCCAGTTCCGAACATTAGAAGGAATTGGTATTATCAAACTCATCTTAGAGGCGAATGGGTTCTCCCAATTCAAAATCAAAAAATCATCCAACGATGATTGGACAATCGATATGACCGCGGAAGAGCAAGAACGCCCGTGTTTTGCCCTTTATACCGGAACAGAAAGCGCCGAAGAGAAGGAAATCGTCCGTAATATTTTCAATAGCAAGTGGAAAAATGTGCCGAAGTCAATTACTGAGCAACTGAGCACGCGTTTCACGAATAATATGTATGGTGAAGTGATTAAGATACTTATGATTACAGCGTCGGGTGCCGAGGGTATTAACCTGCGCAATGTGCGGTATGTTCATATTACAGAGCCGTATTGGCATCCCGTTCGCACGGAACAGATTATTGGCCGCGCTCGCCGTATTTGTAGCCACGTTGATTTACCGGAAGAATTGCGAACGGTGGATGTGTTCCTTTATGTTATGCGTTTTACCGCGCGTCAAATGGCGACGGATAATGATGAGTCGTTGAATATTCGTATGCACGACAAGAGCAAGACGGATGGGTCAACACCTATGAGCACCGACCAATCGCTTTATGAAATATCGAATATCAAGGAACGCATTACACGCCAGATATTGACCGCAGTCAAGGAGTCGTCGTTTGATTGTATGATTCACGCGAATGCAGCGTCGAAAGAGCGACTTCAGTGCTACTCGTTTGGCGTGGGGACTGGCGAAGAAACACTCGCGTATCAACCGAATATCGCCGCGGAAGAAGACGATAAGACGAAGAAATTGAATAAGCAGACGAAGGCGATAGCATTACGAAAATTGGTTGTGAATGGGAAAGAATATGCGGAAGACCCCGACACGCATATCATTTATGACTTGGAATTGTATAAGATGGGGAATCTGGTGGAACGGGGGCGGCGGACAATACTACCAGCCGACCCGCGAACGGGGGTGGGTGAGCAGTCGCGGTTCGATTTTCTGTGATGACATATAGTTCTAATGGGTGGGTGTTATTCTTATTCGTCGGGACGGGAACGGGACCGGCGCGGGAACGGTTAGTTAGAACGAGCATCACTCCTCAACCGCCATCGGTTTCCGCTTTAGTTTCAGGAATATTGAATCCGTATCTTCCTGAAATCTTACCTTACGCGTATCTTCGCTCGGTGGAAGCGATGATACCGGCAACTGTGCTACGAATTCGTGGGGGTTATACTCTTTTAATGGTATCGGCTGTTGTTCTGACGCTGGCATCGTCGCTTTTAATCTCTCGGTGATTTCTTCCATATCTCTCTGTCTAGCAGCAATTCTCTCGGCAATGAGACGGTCCATATCATCCCCGCCACGAAACGGACTGTCGTCGCCTGGGCCGGGGGTGGTGCCTGTGCCTGGGGCATCTAAATGAACGACTTCTACGACCGACGATATTGCTGCTGGTTGAACCGGCTCGTTGGCATTCTGCCGTGATTTTAATCTCACTGTTAAATTCGGGTCTCTCGGAATATCCGAAAAATCGATTTCAGGTGGGCGCGGGATTTCAAAATACGACCGCATCTCTGCCTCCTTCTCCTGCATCCTCATTTCGATTTCTGCTCGTTTTTGAAGCTGGAAGTCTTCCGCGTTATAAATCTCTCTCACGCCGCCGCTGCCGCTACCGCCGCCGCTGATGCCGCCGCCGCCGCCGCCCCACGACTGTGTTGGAAATCCTCCTCCACGATTTCCCGTTTTCAACCCACTTATTTCTTTCGCGAGTTTCGGAATATTCACGGCGAGAGATTCGATGGCAATCTTATTCAGTTCTTTCAGTGAAAAGGAGGCAGCACGAATTCGGTCAATTTCCAGTTTGATTTGCTTGGCCGTCTCGAAATCCTCTGCCTGTATCGCGAGTTGTTTTCGCGATTCCAATTTATCCAAACGCGCGAGCGGAGCTTCCATTTCATCGATGGTCGCACGCAGTTTCTTAGCAGAGTCATAATCTTCCTCCGCGATGGCATTGCGTTTTGCTTGATGGAGTTCTTTCAACTTGGCGGCGTGCAGCGACGGGATGGTCGCCGAGAGATTTTTGAGTATTCTCTCGAATACGTGCTTGATTTCCTCCGGCGTTACATTTTCGGGGATGCCATCAAACAATCCTTCTTCTGCCAATAAGGACCATAAAAGCTCTTTGTTTTCTTGGGATACGAGAGATGCCATACGTGATTTGGAGTAATCAATTATATAAACATACTGCGACGGGTTTATATAATTTATTGGGTATGAGTTTGATGTATCCTTCATATGTCAGCGAATTGATGAGGACATTCTGGTTCATCTACTAGGTTTATCATACTCTTATATTCATCGGGATTCTCATTAAGAGCCCACTTAAGATATATCTGTAAATATGCTAAGTAAAAAAAAGAATTCACTAGCTTATCATCTGGCATAAATGTAAACCATTTTTTAGTTAATGATTGCCCAAAGGCATCAGGCTCTAACAACTCCACTGTTATGTCAGTTTCAACCCAGTGGTCAAAATACTTTATGTCTTTAATTTGTAACTGTTTT
>RGCF01000159.1 GCA_009919265.1 Bacteroidota bacterium
GAAAATTCCACCCGACACATTATTTCCTTCAAATATGAAGGTTGTAGCAATAAGTTGGAAACCTGGCCAACACTTGCTCAATATTTTTCGAATTTACTCGCGACTATTCACTGAAATAATTCCATTCAGGCCGGACGCGGTCTTTTTCCACATGACTGATGTTGCTGCCGCCTTACTCTCTCCATTTTTCAATCTTGCGAAAAAAAGAACAGTGCTATGGTACGCACATATCTCAAATTCTCCTTGGTTAAGATTTGCAGTTCGATTCGTTGATGAAATTGCAACAAGTACAGAAGGGTCTTTTCCAAATATAACGACCCAGCGTCATATAATTGGCCAGTCAATCGACACCAAACTTTTTCATTTTTATCCTTCTCGAAATTTGAAATTACCTTTGCGCGCCATTCATATTGGCCGCCTTGATCCCGCAAAGAGAATTGGTGAATTGTTAGATTGGTCAAAGCACGCAATTGATGATGGTTTTCTTAAGTCTCTAACGTTGGTAGGTCAGCCTACATCCTCACACTTAAACTATGGTTCTGAACTACAATGTAGATTCAAAAATTACATTGATGACGGCAAGATAATCTTTGAAGATCCTATTAGCAATTATTTGCTTCCCCAATTTCTTTCAAAATACGACATCTTTCTTCACCTCTTTCAAGGCTCACTTGATAAGTCCATTCTTGAAGCAACTGCGGTAGGAATTCCTGTCGTCTCTGTTAATAATGAATACCTTCGAGAGTTTGGCTCTTGGAATAAAGAAGACGTTTCTTTCGATGCACAATTGAAATCTCTTCTCGATTACGAGACAGAAGCATTAAGGCTCGAACTTTCTCGCAGACAAAGAATTGTAAGTGATCGGCATTCCATCGATAATTGGATTCGCGAAATTTCGAAGTTATTGGTTCCTAATATAGATGAGGATAGTTCCAGATGAAGATTTGTCACATAATTACAACAATCGAATATGGTGGAGCCGAAAAACAATTGTTAATCTTGTGTAAGAATCAAGTCAGAGATGCATTAGATGTACATGTAATATTCTTGAAAGGAAATCCTGAACTTTTTCATGATTTTGAAGCTTTAGGAATCACGATCCATGATTTCACTCAATTAGAATTTATCAACCAAGTAAAGAGAGCCCGAAAACTTCTCTTATTTGAATCATTTAAGTTGATTCATGCACATCTTCCAAGAGCTGAGATTCTTGCTCGATTAGCAATAAAGAAAGAAAAGCTTGTGATTTCAAGACATAATTCAGAACCTTTTTACCCAAGGGTACCTCGCTACTTTTCATGGTTACTTTCCAATTACGTTATTAAAAAATGTGATGCCCTAGTGTGTATATCGCATTCAGTAAAGAGCTACTTAGAGGAAATAGGTGAAATTGTTTGCGCTACAAAAGTCTATGTAGTTCATTATGGTCTAGATTTTGGAAGCGAAAGAATACCTCAAAAACAGAAGAATACCCGACGGAAATCTTTGCGACTTGTTGCAATTGGAAGACTTGAAAAACAAAAAGATTATCCCACTCTAATCCAAGGTCTTTCATTGTTTTCTTCTGAAAAGTTACCCTTCACAATAGATATTTTCGGAGTAGGACAATTAGAGCAGTCTCTCAATGAACTAGTTCATGTGCACAATCTTCAAGGTCACGTTCGTTGGAGAGGTAAAATTGAGGAAATAGAGGAAGAAATGAGAAAGTTCGATGCGATGATACATGCCAGTATTTATGAAGGATTTGGAATGATTTATTTAGAAGCAAGTAAAGCGGGATTACCTGTTCTCACAAGTAGAAATGATGCAGCAGTCGAAATTTTTGGAAGCTCTTATCCAGGATTCTTTACGACTGGTGATTCTCTTGACTTAGCATCTAAGCTTAGAGAGCTTACCGAAAATGACTTCCTGGAATTGTTGCAAGCTGAACAAGAATCTATTAGATATAGATTTGATGAGGCTTCTATGTGGAAATCAATGAAGATTGTTTATTCTGATGTACTTACTTAAATCAACTTGAAAATGGGTCGTCGATTAATTCTGCGATTTTGAAATCGTTTAATGTATCTATGTTTAAAGTCTTCAAACCTTCTCTGAAGTACGGAAGAATTCGGTCACCCATTAACATTCGTTTTTGCAATTCTTCTTTGCGAAAAATGTAGAACGCGCCATCTTTGATGAAGAGTTCTGAGAGTAATTGTCGCGGTTTATTGTCTTTGTTACCTTGATACATAAAAGCCTTGAGATATTTTCCTTGCCCTTTAGAATACATTCTATCTGGGTGCATTCCACCAACTGATGTTAAAGATGTTATTGATGTCCAACCATGATCACTTTTCATCAATAGCTCGATGTTTGTTAAATCTGATGTCTGTCTAAAAGGTGAAGTGGGCTGGAGCATCCAAAGAAAATCAAATTCACCCAAAATGTCTTCTCGTTTTGCAAACTCAAAAAGTACTTCGCGTATCGGACTTAATGTTTCTGCATGCCAAGGGGGACGTTTATGTAAGTATAAATTGTCATCCAGATACACGAATTCATCTGTACGCAATTCAGAAAATTCATTTTTAGAGACTACTTCGTTTGATGCAATCGTAGCAATTTCGGCACTGTCAGTCGAAATTATTATTCTCGAAAAAAACGTTGACTTCTTAGCAAAATCAATCGTATGCAAAATTAATGGTTTGCCATGAAGTGTTCTAATATTTTTTCCAGGAACTCCGATAGAACCTCCTCTTGCAGGGATAAAAGCACTGTGTATGGATTTCATTCATACTCTCTATATTTGGAAAGAGTAGATATTGAGGCTTTATGCCCCTGCAAATCAGATTCATCAATCATATTCCAAGGATCAAATATTCCGAAGGACACTTGACTATCATATCTTTTTTTCGACAAAATCGAACGAAGAATTTGTTTATTTTCTCTATGATTATTCAGGATGCAGATTACGTTTGGATTAAATCTTCCTACTTCATAAATGTTAAAGCCTTCATTCACAATTTCAGTTTCATTTGCTACAGCATCAATAACTTTGACTTCTTTTGAAATTTCCCGTATGCCCGTTGCAATCTCTACCGCCGTACTATTTCTTAAGTCATTTGTGGCTGGAAATCCTTTGAATGCGAGCCCAATTACTAAAACACAATCACCATGTTTCTTAATCAGGTCCAAAATCCTCAAAATTGAAAAATTGATCATGCTTTCATTTATTTTTCTACTTTCCAGCACCATTGACAAATCAGATGTCGTGGTGAGCATGTAACTATCCTTAGTTAAACATGGTCCACCTACTCCTGGTGAAGGCATTGGAATCGTATTTCTTAAATATCCGGCATTTGCATTCAGAATAATTTTATTTATGTCAAGATTGTGTTTTGACGCAATTAATGCCATTTCGTTGGAAAAAGCAAAAGTTGTATCGCGATATGCGTTCGACATGAGTTTTGCCATCTCACAGGCTTCAAGACTCTCCATTCTTATAACATTCGAAATCCATCCCGAGAAAAAGTTTGCTGCTAGTTTACTGCATTCTTCCGTCAATCCCGCAACCAATTGTGGCAATTTGGTCACTTCAGCTATTGCATCACCTTCGACTGTTCGTTCCGGAGCATAAGCGATATGAAAGTCAAACCCAGCTTGCAAGCCACTACTATCACGAAATTTCTCTGACAGTTTTCTGGTCGTTCCTATCGGAACTGTTGACCTAATTATGACCAAATCCCCAAATCGCAAAAAAGTAGAAATCTCCTCAACGGCATTTTCAATCTGAGATAGATCAACGGAGAAACCTAGTTTCGGCGTCCCCACAGCAATTATGTAAGTTCGGCGCCCCATGAGAGGAAATCGTGCTAAATCTTCGAGTCCTTTTTCATGAAGAAAATATCGTACGTTTCTGTATTTTGATAAGAGTTCATCTAACTGAGGTTCATTTACTTTGGGTTTGAGATTCATTATAGCTTGATGCGATTCAGGATTTCTTTCAAAGGCATGAATTGTAAGGCCCGACTTAACCATAGCCATCGCCATTGTTAAACCAACAAAGCCTTGGCCGAAGACGACAATTTGTCGAGTTAACTCATCCAAAATACCGAGAAGATTGGATATGTGAATAATCGCACTCAAGGTCTTATCTTCTTTTAGAACAGGTATATAAGTAATTGGAAATTCGTTTTTCACATCACGCTTTTGAAGCTGAGAAATTACTTGATAACCCATTTCAGACGGAGTCATTCCCACTGAAACATGAATAAAGTCTCTATTCATTATATCTTTTGCAACTACATCATTCATGCTCTTGCTTGATTTTCGAGCGTATTTTCTAACGTCTCCATCCGTGATAGTTCCGACTACTTCAGAATTTGAATTTATTACTACCAAAAAACCACCTATTGCTCCCGTAACACTGTTCGCATGCAATTTTTCTTGAAAAGAAGACCAATTATTATCTTCAGCAATTACACTTGATTGAAATGCTTTCTTGATCTTCAATCAGAACTCCTCCATTAGTCTATCTCGAACAAATCTCTCTACCGTCATGGTAGGTGGCCATTGCGCGTCATCATATCTTGCCAGAACTGTACTTACTAATTCTAATTGAGATAAATTGAGTAAGTCCTCAACTTTGAATCCAATTCCCATTCTTGTAGTTTGCCCGACATTGAATTGTATCTCAAAATCTTCATCTGGAAGAAAAATCGGCATCGTTCTTAGACTCAGGCACTCAGACAGTGCGCCTAAACCAGCACGACAAATAACTCCAAGAGGTTTGATTCTAAATTCTTTTACGAAATTCTCGAGACCTTGAACGATTTTCAAATCTGTCTTTACTAAATTACTGAAATTTTGAGGCGTATATTTTAGTCTTCCTGATTGCGAAAATACCAATTGATTGTCTAGCCTATACTGTTTTTTGCTGAGACCCCAATAATCCAATATCGGAATCTCTGCGAGATTCTTATATGAACGCATTTCACTCCAAAGATATTCCTTCATACCAAATATTTTTGTTGATGCAGGAAGAGTAGAATCGCAAGTGCTAAGATTAAGTCTGTCTTTATATATATCCCAAGTGAATTGCGCAATCAGAATTGACTTATTGCTTAAATGCAATGGCCAAGTAACTGTATCGGCGATGACACAATCAAATTTCGAAAAATTGAGGCTCCTCATAGCCATCTTATCCGCGGGTTGAAAAACATGAGGAGCGTCTAAGTGCAGGGGTAGAATCTTTTTTTCGAGTGTTATTCTATTGCTCTTTAAAAAAACTATTGCCCACTCAGGCAAATCAACTCTTAGGTCCCAAAATAGACTCACATCAAATCCATTTAGCACTAGCTCTTTTGATAACGCAAAGCACCTCCTTAGATGACCAAATCCACTTGCTGATGGGACTACTGCGATAGAAAAATTAAACATTTTTCATTCATTTCTTGAGTAAAATCTCAATAATTTTTGCTCCCAACTCTTTGGTGACAATTTCTTGAGCATCAATTGTTGCGCCTCCAATATGGGGAGTTCGAACGAGATTAAGTGACGAATTCTCACATTCTAAAAAGGGGCTATGCTCCAATTCTGCATTCTCCTCAAATTCATAAACATCTACCCCGACACCTGATATTCTTCCCTTTTCCAAATAACTGAGAACTAGGGATTCATCCCAAAGCTTTCCTCTTGCAGTATTAATTAATATGGCTCCTTGTTTTACGAAATCTATATTATTTTGTGAAATAATTTTTGTTGAATCAGTAGTACTTGAAGCAGATATGACTATAACATCTGAAGAATTCAGTAACTCTTCGAGACTTTCAAACTGTCTGTAACTTAACTCCGAATTTTCTAGACTTTTCGTGTCAGTATCGTAATACCCAATCTGCATACCAAAAGCCTTGCCATATTCACATACACGTCGGCCAACTCGACCAAACCCGATTACCCCAAGTGATCTTCCTGAGATTTGTAATCCCTTGTTCCTTTCTCGAATCTCCGCAATATCTGAGACTGTTACGCTTTCTGTCTGGATATTCAGAAACAGTTTTCTCCAAACTGAAAGAACTAATAGCCAAGTCAACTCAGATGTAGAAGTTATCTTTTCCGTGATTTCTCGATATTCATTCAAAGAATGTATCTCTATTCCTCGTAGTTTGCATACGCCTAGATCAATATGACCGGTTCCAGTCGTCGAGGTGAAAATGTGCTTAAGGCTCGGAAGTTGATCTAGAATTTCTTTATTAATCGTTACATATAACTCTACCCATAAAGTTGAAAATTGAGAGAGAAAATCTTTGCTAGATGAATTAGCAATTTGTTCCGTTTCAGCATAAGAGAATTTCACTTGCTGATTAGACATCGTTGATATGTATTTTTCGAATCTACTTTTGCTTCCGACGTAAAGTACGGTAGCGACACTCTCCACCCTGTTATCATACTAAATTTGTTGAACTTGAGATTCAAACGGTAACCTCCAGTCATGAAAACAAGGGTTCTAGTAGTGATTTATACAGAAAAACAGATTCGGACCTTTCTCGAAACTGGCGCGTTTTCGAAATTAGGCGATTGTGCTGGCCTGACTTTTTTATTAGTTAACCTTTCTTCCTCTAGCGTGAATCGTCTAGAATTGAATGGCGATGTTTTACATGTAGAAATTAACCCCCGCTTATTATCGAGAATGGGAACTTTCTTTTCTTCATCAAGATTATGGCGATTCCGTAATCGTTCTCAAGCTCATTATTACCGTGCTATAGCAAGTTTCGGTCCAAAGAAATTGCGAGATATGAATTCCACCATGATTCTTTATAATATGGACGGATGGAACGACGTTAAGCGCCTTTTTGTTCGCTTGATGGCAAAATCTCCCTCCATTTTTATTGATATCTTTGAAAAAATCCGCCAAGTTTTGCTTAATTACTATATTTACTTCAAGGTAAGAAATCTAAATATCAACTCTCAGAATTTTTTATATGCAGTATTGCCATTTTCTGGTTTATTATCTTCCGAGTTTGATGACTTTACAAAATTCTTTCAAAAAAGGAATATCCCTGTTGTTGCGAT
>RGCF01000160.1 GCA_009919265.1 Bacteroidota bacterium
CTCCAATATGAAGATCGCGAGGAATAATCACACGAATAGCATCCAAATAGGATACATATATTCCCATCTTATTCTTCCGGATCACATCGCCCTCAATAATTAACCCATCTGGAGGATTGAGAACACTTCCTTCCGCCTGTATGTGAAAGATAAAACTACCCGTGAATCGCCCTTTTTCTAAACTTCCCATGGATCTCGAAAGAACTTTTAAAGTACCGGGAATTACATATCCATGTTTGGAGCACCGCCCTTCCAGTCGTGCTTGAAGCTTTTGAAGAACAAGATCCTCAATAGATTCAACTTTCCTACGCATGTCTCTCGGATTCAATCCTACTTGTTCTTCAAACACAACCCTGTGTTCCATTCTATATACACCTAGTATGTTAGCTTACACTCAATTTTAAGCGGCCTATTTACTCCCCTTATGGCCAGATTTCAATGCCGCAATAGGCCTATAAAAATAACGCCTACCCGCTTTTTGCCTCTGCATAATATCCATCCACCGTAAAATAATATCCTTCAAAGCACATGCGCGAACTGCATTCTCAAATTTCCGCGTTTTGAAAGGATGTTTCCCTTTTTTCGCATATGCCGACGTCCGCACCGATACTTCCGTAGCAGATTTCTCATACTTTTTACCAGATGATTTCGTCTCCTCCTGTTGTTTTCGCCGCAGAACTTTTTCATCTAAAAAGTCTTCCACCAAAATGAATTTGGGGTAGCCTTCCGCCGCCATTAATGCCGCGATATCCTTCAACATGTGAATATGATAGGATATACTACTAACTATAGAACATTCCCCACCCTTTTCCGGTTTCACACCCGGTGGCACAGGGCGATCATTTGTCTTAAATACCAGACGCCCCTCCTTCCCTTTTGGAACTACAAATCCGTAAATACTCCCAGTCGTTGTAGTATTCGCCTGTATTCCTTGAAGAGGATCCGCGGGATCCGCTTCAAATACGCGCGCCACAGCTTCGGAACACGGCTTATTTCCACAGAAATATTTAACGGAACCGCTCATAATATCTATTATACGAAACGCTTTCGTCCCGCTATTCTCTATAATTTGCCCCGCAGCCTTCCCCATAACCGTCGCAAGAGGATCATTTTCTTTCATTAATAATTCCAACTGTTCATTCGGTTTCAAGTTCTCGTCCCAAATCATTCCCAACAATACCTCCGAAAGAACACGAAGATATTCTGCCTTCTTTTCACCATAGTCCGTTTCCTGAATATGTTCATACAACCAATTCACCATAATAAGCTGATCATTTTCGCGAAGTTCCGCATCACCCACATACCGTTCCGATATAGCCTTTAGAACAGGCTCAGGTATATCCTCCAAAGGAGCTTCTCCTTTTGAAATAGAAAGAGCCCACTCTTTGATCGCCTTCCAAAAAGTATGCAATGTTCCTTCTACTGGTTCTGGTTCTGGTTTTGCTTCTGGCTCTGTTTCCGCCCCTGGTTCTGTAACAGGTTTCGGTGCTTGTTCCACCACTGTAGTTGGGGCAACTTGTATCTTTGTAGGTTCATATGAATCGCGTTTTACAGGAACATCCGCCACCCGCAATGCCAGAGGAATACGAATATCAGACAAATAATCCGGTTGAAACATATAATACCCATTGCGGTATACAATATATCCGTCAATCATTTTACCAGCAACCGGCATCTGTATGCGAAAAGACTGATTGTTAATAATGTCCGAAAGAAGCCCCGAAACAGCCTTGGGAGGAATTGCCGAAAGCATTTCACGCATATCTTCCACCTGGAAAAAAGGCTGTTTCCGCTCCTTGAATAATGTCCGAATCGCCATTTTCAACTCGGATTCTCGCCAGCGAACTGCATAATCATCATATGTGCTCATATCAAAATGTTCCGGGTCAAGAATTTCCGGTTTTGCACACGTATAGTCGCACGTTTCAATCCAATCACACACATTCGTAAATGGCGTATCATTTATATCCACATCTTCCCGCACATTCCCTTGCGAATCAGTATGCCTCTGTGATGCCAGGCCCGTCACAATAATGGCATCGCGATTCAAATTACAATCCAGCGCATATCGTTTGAGAACACGCGTAACCCTACCCATTTGAACCGCCTTTGACATTGCATTTCTATACATATAGAGATCCGCCGTCTCCGTATCTTCCTTTCCCCCAAATGTATTCACCAGAAGATGAATTGTGCAATTACGCTCCTCCGCATTCATAAGAGAATGTGAACATGTACGAATACCACGCCCCAACACTTGTTCCATTTTATTCAAGTGAAACCAGCTATCAAACACATATATTTCTCGCACAAATCGGAAATCTATACCTTCAGACGCCACTTGTGAGCCGATAATTATCTTAACTTCGCGACCATCTATGTTGGTTTTCGCCCGTGCTGCCTGGATTACTCTTGTATTATTCGGCGACACGTTGGCGCGACCCGTGATAATAACATATTTGGCGGGAACAAATTTATGACCCGCCCCTCCATGCGCTTTCTCGCGTTTCGGACACATTGCACACTGACGCCCAAGATCATCCTGAATACCATCCACAAGAAGAGACTTGCGATCTCCCCAGGGACTATAGCCATTCGCTTCAAGCGCCAGCGCCAAAGGAAGAGCACCCGATTTAATGAAACGACTATAGATAAATACAATACCTTTCGCAGATTGCGCACGTTCAAGAGTCAGCTTTGCCTTGGGTGACGCAGCCCCCAGCACGTCGCGTAGAAGCCATTTGGGAGCGTTTCGCCTTGAACGGAATTGCGAAAGCCCTCCCCCCCCTATATCTTCAAAACAACCGTCAAATCCTGCGTCCCGTATTTGAAAGCTGTCCTCGGTTGGAAAGAGCCAGTTACCCGATTGCACCATTTCATCAATACTACCCACACCGAGCCCTCCAGCTTCAATGGCTTCTTGCGAAATATGCAGATATGCATCCATAGAAGCCCCTTCAAACTGAACCGGAACAAATGGCAGGCGCGTCATACGATCCCTTTTTTCAGCGGCAATAGGTTTCCCATCAGGGGCATTCTCGGGCCACGCCACAGGGGGTGTTCCTTGCGGAGGTAGGCGCACAGGAAAAGAAAGTGGATTCTCTCCTCGCATGAAACTGACATATGCGTTTGCCGCTGCCCCCAATAATTCCTCCCCCTTTTTTGTAAAGGCACCATTTATAGGATGAAACACATCCCTTTCGGAGAGTGTTACTTTCTTATCATTCATCAATAAGAGATTCAATAAAAATATTATTTCCTTATACGAATTATACATGGGTGTTCCTGACATGAGAAGAAGCTTCATCCCTTCCGCGGCATTCAGGACTTTTATAAGACTAGGTGTCAGTCTTTTACCAGCCTGTGTCTCGGATAATTCCATGTCGCCTCCTGGGTTGTCCGCGTCGTCCTCCACAGATTCGGCAGGATTATCCCTAAGATTGTGCGCTTCATCTATAATCACCATCCGCCCACTAAATTCACGCCGAAGAATACGGTCGCGCTGACGAGCCGCTGTTTCATCATCTAGACCTTTTGGAATTCCTTTTAATAGATCGTCAATCATGCGGTGAAACTGGATATACCCCATAAACATATATCGGGAATTGATAGACTGTGATATACGGCGACTGATTGCCTCACGATCTCGGTCAAGCTCTGTGCCCGTGCGTTTTAAATATGTGTTCCCAGTGCACCCTTTTGCTATGTTAGGCGTGAAATCATCCTCTAGTATCTTTAACGCCTCGTCATCAAAAATAGTGCGACGAAACCCGGGCTGGATATTTCTGGGGGCCACTATAAGTACCTGTCTGCGAGGATATGTCTGTAAATAATTTTCCGCCACGGTAATGGCGGCACATGTTTTACCAACACCTACCCCATGAAAAAGAAGCGCCGATTGATATGGACATTGGGGCGAAAGAAATCGCCCTATAAAGCGCTGGACAGGCGTCAGCTCAAACTCCTTTTCAGGATCGCACGGATTCACACCATCCCGCTGCTGTTCGGCAATACTATCCTGCTTATTCTCGGCAAACTCCTGTTTTTGCATCAACTTCTCTGTAAAGCGAGGGTCCTCCGTATCAGGATAGAGTCCCGCTTCTGCCTCCCATATATCCATTGCATTCATGACTCTCGGATATAAGCCTCGCGCCCCAATGCTTTCCATGAGCTCGTCGCGCTTATCCAATGGAAGTGTTTCCCATTCTTTAAGAATATCTTCGTCTGCCATCTATCTTACACAGATGTTTTCATACTTGGATCTACTACCGCGAGAGGGCAGTATTTCTGTAAAATCTGATGAATCCGGAGCAATAGTTGTCGCTTTTCTACATTTTCGGGCCTTATATGCTGTATGGCGTCATCTAGTGAAAACCATTTGACTTGTCCAACTTCCCGTGTAATATGCTCATTCGTTAATGCAGCCTTTTCTATTGTTTCCTCCCCAACCCCTGATGGCGCATAAGCAATGTAATATTTGTGGCAATACTGAACACCATTTGTCCCATAAAAGGTTTCGCGAATAGGATCCATATTACGTATAGGATATATATCCTTTTCATATATATTCGTCTCCTCCCATAATTCTCGCATCGCACATGCATATTCAGATTCTCCTATATCTCTTCGCCCTTTCGGAAATCCCCATTCCGTGCTAGTCCACGGAGTCTTACATTCTTCTATAAATTCTTTCAATGTCTGTATGATAGCCTCAAACTTCTGCTTTGCCTGTTCTTTCTCATTTTTATATGCGTGAGATCCCTCTATAGGAGGTCCCCAGAGCCCTTCCCATAATTCATCAAACGACAGTGACGTGAGTTTCCTATGCTCCTCAGTCGTCATACTTACAATAAGCTGTTTAATATATTCCCTATCTATGATACGATACTTGCCACGCATTAATTCTATAAAAGCGATGGTATCACGCCGCTGAATAAGTAGATATTCTATATTTGATACAACATGTTCAAGGCCCGTCGTGGATCCTGCGACCAGCTCCTCCGCCTGATTCCACGGGCCTTTTATACGGAATACAATTACACCATAACTTATGATGGGTTGTGGGCATTGTTTCGATTGATGCCCCGTCTGCGAACAATTTGTACATAACATGGTGGTTGGTGAAAATATCTTATATTGCTTCATGGTGCTAGACCTACCTAAATATCGTAGTTCCCCGCGTTTAAGCATAGTAGAGGGTTTGTCCGAACCTATAGTAGAGATGCGATTTCCTCCTACGGTATGGGGTCCAATGTTCTGGCATGTTCTACATGTAGTCGCCTTATCCTATCCTAGCAATCCAACATATGCGCAAAAGCGTGCAGCAAAAGAGTTCTACGAGAGTATGGCCGAGTTAATTCCTTGTCCTATATGTCGAGAGCACTATAAACAACACATACAGAAGTTGCCGCTGTCTCCTCATTTGGATAGGCGAGATGACCTTTTTCGATGGACGGTAGAAGTCCATAATGAAGTAAATAAGCTCTTAGGGAAGCCGATGGTGACAGAGGCCGAATCAATCAAGTATTATTTGAGGCTCGGAGCACGCGATCGCTCCCCCTTTATAACAACCGTTGATTTGGAAGAGATTGATGCGCGATCCATGATGAAAGGCGCTATTCTTGGCGCCACACTCGTAGGCATTGCAGGAGGGCTTTTGTGGTGGAGCACATCGGGCGAAAAGTCTAGTCTATAAGTAAAATGGTGGCACACTCTAAACGTGGTATAAGCCGAAAAGTAGAGACTAAAAAAACATACAAGCCAGAAATATACGAAGGACTTCAAATCCAAAATGGAGCTGCAAACAACGTCAAATTAAGCGTTCGCGAAATAGTTGTGCAGCCGAAAATGACAAATGATGAAATCAAGGCGCGAGAGGGCACATATTTCACAGATAAAGAAGCTGATGAAATTTTCGACGAAGATGTAGATGTATACGGAAAAGATGAATCTACGGGCGAGAAAAAACTTCTTGCCCGTTTTCGCAAACACGTTCTCCCCAATGATTTGGTGAAGATTGGTTGGGAGGCATATTACCAGACGGCAGCGGCTTCACGAAATCGCGGGGCCGCCGCGGGGCCCATTCAAGAAAAGTCCAATTATTGGAAAAAACGTAAACCAGTTGAAATCAATAAGTGGTCTGCGCGCTATGAGCAAAATGGTAAACTTTCAAAAATGCGAGTGAATAATAATGTCTTCAGTTCCGTATTGGGTTATTTCGAACAAACGCCATTTATGGGTCTTCCATGTCGCCTCACATCCTATACACAGAAATATTTCGAACAGTATAGACACGGCATTCCTTTTATTCAGGCAATTAATAATGTATTTAAAAGCCTCATTCCGGATAAGTATGCCAAACAGCTGGCCGCTGCTTCCGAGAAGCCAGCATATCGTGTGGCAAATACTGCCTTCTCTTCCATTACAATCAATCGGAATTTTCGCACAGCCCTCCACATGGACGACGGGGATTTCAAAGAAGGTTACGGAAATCTTTCCGTCATAGAACGGGGTCAATATTCGGGCGGCGCTACCATATTTCCCCGATACAAGATTGGATTTAATGTTCGGACGGGGGATTTTTTAGCCATGGATGTACATGAATGGCACTGTAATACAGAAATGTATGAGACGGATGCGCAGAATAGATATAACAAAGCTCTTCCTAAAATTCACCACGATTCTGTGGATACTGGGACCATGGGAGGCGAGAAACCTTTTACACGTATATCTTTCGTCTGTTACCTCCGTGAAAAACTGCGTGGGTGTAAAGTAAAAGATACACATGCCTACTACAAACGCATTTCGTTTCATCCTGAACACGGTGATATGAAAAAACGCAGTTCTACACGAAAGAAGAGCTGAATGTTTTCCCTAGGTTTGATAGTAAGAACCCAATGCCTTGGGATAATCCATGGAAAAAAATAAATGATTCGAGCCCTTCTTTATTATCAAATTTTTTCGGTAGATCTCCTATTCAGCCAAATGAAAGAGGAGGGTCTACGATATATGGTAAAGACTATAGTTATCCTAGTTGGGTAATAAGTGAC
>RGCF01000017.1 GCA_009919265.1 Bacteroidota bacterium
AATACCCCAAAAAGGATTTGGTGGGAATAGAAAAGAGTCGTAGATTTGTATTCCCATTCGGCTGCGACGGCGGTCGATTCTTCTTCGGTAGAAGAAGAGGTGGAATGGTTGACAAGCAAGGTAGAATCTCAGAAGTTGGGCAGAAGAATGAAGCGGGTCATGATCCCGCATTCGCTTCTTAGAGTGAAGCGAAGAAGTGGATCATTGCGCCGTTTTTTTTGTCTGCACTGCATTCATGAATACCTTCTCCTCCTTTTGCATCGCGGGACGTACATTGAAAACAGAGAACACAATTGAAGGAAATCGGTGACAATGCATTGTCATTGGAACCGAGAGAGAGAGCATACAGTACAAGAACATATATAAGTATACTCTGTCAATTCCTGTACAGGTTGGTAAGATTGCCATGAAGCGATTCATGGCAAAGATTAACAGCCTTTATACCTAAAGTAAGTACAGCAAAGAACTTGAGATATGAAAGATCAAAAGATTCGTTTATATACAACGGAGAGTTTGATCCTGGCTCAGGACGAACGCTGGCGGCGTGCCTAACACATGCAAGTCGAGGGTTTGATTTATCAAGCACTGGCATCCGGGTGAGTAACGCGTAGGTCATCTGCCCCTATCACAGACATAACAGTTCTAACGGACTGCTAATATCTGATGAGGCGAGCAATCGTCAAAGCTTTGGCGGATAGGGATGAGCCTGCGTCTGATTAGGTAGTTGGTGAGGTAATGGCTCACCAAGCCTTCGATCAGTAGCTGGTCTGAGAGGACGAACAGCCACACTGGAACTGAGACACGGTCCAGACTCCTACGGGAGGCAGCAGTGAGGAATATTGGTCAATGGGCCATCAAAGGAAGGATCGGCTAACTACGTGCCAGCAGCCGCGGTAATACGTAGGATCCGAGCGTTGTCCGGAGTTACTGGGTGTAAAGGGTGCGTAGGCTGTTCTGTGCGTCAGAGGTGAAATCCACGGGCTTAACTCGTGGGGTGCCTTTGATACGGCAGGGCTTGAGTACGAGAGAGGTGCGTGGAATTCCTGGTGTAGCAGTGAAATGCGTAGATATCAGGAGGAACACCGGTGGCGAAGGCGGCGCACTGGCTCGTAACTGACGCTGAGGCACGAAAGCGTGGGGATCAAACAGGATTAGATACCCTGGTAGTCCACGCCTTAAACGATGCATGCTTGGTGTTGGTCTCGCAAGAGATCAGTGCCGTAGTTAACATGATAAGCATGCCACCTGGGGAGTACGATCGCAAGGTTGAAACTCAAAGGAATTGACGGGGGCCCGCACAAGCGGTGGATCATGTGGTTTAATTCGATGCAACGCGAAGACCCTATCCTTAGTTGCCATCAGGTTATGCTGGGCACTCTAGGGAGACTGCCTACGCAAGTAGAGAGGAAGGTGGGGATGACGTCAAGTCATCATGGCCCTTACGTCTGGGGCTACACACGTGATACAATGGTCGGTACAGTGGGCGAAGGCGCGAGCCGGAGATAATCCCCAAAACCGATCTCAGTTCGGATTGCAGTCTGCAACTCGACTGCATGAAGATGGAATCGCTAGTAATCGCGGATCAGCACGCCGCGGTGAATACGTTCCCGGGCCTTGTACACACCGCCCGTCAAGCCATGGGAGCCGAGGGCGCCCGAAGCCGGTAGCGATACCGTCGAAGGCGAAATCGGTGACTGGGGCTAAGTCGTAACAAGGTAGCCGTACCGGAAGGTGCGGCTGGATCACCCGTATAGTCGAGAGAACGATCTTTGATTGTGTTTTCTGTTTTGAGTGTATCTCCTGCTAGAGCGTAATAGCAGCTAGAGTGAGAAGGTGCATTGACAAAGAGAAGAAAAACGGAACAAACGGACGGCCGAGCCGGCATTTTGACCCCGCCCAGTTTTCTTGCCATAGAGGCAGGAGAGACGCAAGACAAGGGGCCTGTAGCTCAGCTGGTTAGAGCACACGCCTGATAAGCGTGAGGTCGGTGGTTCAAGTCCACTCGGGCCCACCAGAGTGCGAGATTTAGCCGCCCGGTGTAGAAGGAATGGGCCCATAGCTCAGCTGGGAGAGCGCCTGATTTGCATTCAGGAGGTCATCGGTTCGATCCCGTTTGGGTCCACAAAAGTTAGTTGTACATTGACATTGAGAAGTGATATACAAGAAGAGGCCGGCGCGCATGACGTGGTTTCTTTTGCGTATAAGATGAAGAAGATACATGAACACGAGCAATACGATAGTATTGCGTGTCATTGTAAAAGAATGACATGATAGAAATAGCGCCTCATTGTATGAATGTGCAATGAGAAAGTAAAGTATAAAAATAAGAGCCACTATGTTTGTTCAGGATGAGAAGTGAGAGCACTTCGAGTCATGAAGAAGCAGCGTGCGACTTGAGAGAGGATTATCAGAGATCTGATAATCTGATTCAACACGACGAAAAAAGCAGAACCTGTAAAGGACTTTAGGCAAGATAGTAAGGGCACACGGTGGATGCCTTGGCACAGAGAGGCGAAGAAGGACGTGGCAACCGACGAAATGTCGCGGGGAGCCGGAAGCAGGCTTTGATCCGCGGATATCCGAATGGGGCAACCCGGCAGGGGTCATGCCCTGTCACCCAGTAATGGGAGCGAACCCAGGGAAGTGAAACATCTCAGTACCTGGAGGAAGAGAAAACAAACGTGATTCCCTGAGTAGTGGCGAGCGAAACGGGAAGAGCCCAAACCGGCATCGCAAGGTGTCGGGGTTGTAGGACCACAAGAACGAATCGTATGGATAGCAGAACGGTCTGGGAAGGCCGGCCGAAGAAGGTGAGAGCCCTGTAGGTGAAATCCAGAAGATAGTAGTGGTATCCTGAGTACCGCGGAGCACGTGAAATTCTGCGGGAAACAGCCGGAACCATCCGGTAAGGCTAAATACTCCTCTGTGACCGATAGTGAACCAGTACCGTGAGGGAAAGGTGAAAAGAACCCTTGAGAAGGGAGTGAAAAGAATCTGAAACCGTGTGCTTACAAACGGTCGGAGCACTGAAAAGTGTGACGGCGTGCCTTTTGCTTAATGAGCCAACGAGCTGCTCGTCACATGCGAGGGTAAGCCTCTAGAGAGGTGCACCCGCAGCGAAAGCGAGTCTGAATAGGGCGATAGTATGTGGCGGCAAACGCGAAACCGTGTGATCTATCCATGGTCAGGATGAAGTGTGGGTAACACCACATGGAGGTCCGAACGGGTGTGGGTTGAAAACTACTCCGATGAACTGTGGATAGGGGTGAAAGGCCAATCAAACTCGGTGATAGCTCGTACTCCCCGAAATGTTTTTAGGAACAGCCTCGTGTTAGTGTCTCGGAGGTAGGGCTCTGATAGGGCTAGGGCTGTCACAACGGTACCGACCCCTGATAAACCGCAAATACCGAAGACATGATGCACGGGAGTGAGGCAGTGAGGGATAAGCTTCATTGCCGAGAGGGAAAGAACCCAGACCGCCGATTAAGGTCCCCAAATATATGCTTACAGAGAAAGGATGTGTAGTTGCTGAGACAACTAGGATGTTGGCTTAGAAGCAGCCACTCATTTAAAGAGTGCGTAATAGCTCACTAGTCGAGCGACTATGCGCCGATAATAATCGGGACTCAAGCATATTACCGAAATCGCGGACTTCGTGTAAACGAAGTGGTAGGGGAGCATTCTGCCTGCGGAGAAGGTGTGATGTGAGTCATGCTGGAGCGTGCAGAAGAGCAAATGTTGGCATAAGTAGCGAGAACGGAAGTGAGAATCTTCCGCGCCGAAAGTCTAAGGATTCCTTGAGCTCTGTTCGTCAGCTCAGGGTCAGTCGGCCCCTAAGGCGAGGCCAAGCGGCGTAGCTGATGGGAATCAGGTGAATATTCCTGAACCGCTGTATCAATAAAAGTGACGCAGAAGTAGATCAATTGAGGCAAATGGCTTGACCGAAGATTGAGGAATTCTGCCGAGAAAAGCGAGATATGGCGACCGTACCGCAAACCGACACAGGTAGACGGGTTGAATATACTCAGGCGCGCGAGTGAGCCGTGGTTAAGGAACTCGGCAAATTAACCCCGTAACTTCGGGAGAAGGGGTGCCTCTTTTATGAGAGGCCGCAGAGAAATGGCCCAAGCGACTGTTTAACAAAAACACATCACTCTGCCAAGACGTTAAGTCGATGTATAGGGTGTGACACCTGCCCGGTGCCGGAAGGTTAAGAGGAGAGGTTATCGCAAGAGACGCTTCGAATCGAAGCCCCGGTAAACGGCGGCCGTAACTATAACGGTCCTAAGGTAGCGAAATTCCTTGTCGGGTAAGTTCCGACCTGCACGAATGGTGTAACGATATTATTGGGTTTGGATGCATCATGCGTAGGATAGGTGGGAGACTATGAAGCGGGGCTTTCGGGCTTCGTGGAGTCACCGGTGAAATACCACCCTTGATGCATTCGGATTCTAACCCGGCGGAGTGTATCCGCGGGGACAGTGATAGGTAGGCAGTTTGACTGGGGCGGTCGCCTCCTAAATTGTAACGGAGGCTCACCAAGGTTCCCTCAGCACGGTTGGTAATCGTGCGTTGAGTGCAAAAGCAGAAGGGAGCTTGACTGTGAGACTGACAGGTCGAACAGGGACGAAAGTCGGTTTTAGTGATCCGGCGGCACTGCATGGAAAGGCCGTCGCTCAAAGGATAAAAGGTACGCTAGGGATAACAGGCTGATCTTCCCCAAGAGTCCACATCGACGGGAAGGTTTGGCACCTCGATGTCGGCTCATCGCATCCTGGGGCTGGAGGAGGTCCCAAGGGTTTGGCTGTTCGCCAATTAAAGCGGTACGTGAGCTGGGTTCAGAACGTCGTGAGACAGTTCGGTCCCTATCCTATGCGGGCGCACGATACTTGAGGGGGCTCGTTCTTAGTACGAGAGGACCGGAATGACCGGACCGACGGTGTGTCTGTTGTTACGCCAGTAGCATTGCAGAGTAGCCATGTCCGGTAAGGATAAGCGCTGAAAGCATCTCAAGCGCGAAACCTGCCCCAAGATGAGGTATCGCAATAAGGACCCAAAAAGATGATTTGGTTGATAGGCCGTATGTCGAAGCATAGTAATATGTTGAGCAGAGCGGTACTAATAGTCCAAACGGCTTGCCTGCACTGTTCTTTCCCATTAAGCAAAAGGGGAAAGAGGTCATAGTAATATGACAAGCAGTGTCACAAGCACCCTTTAGAGGTTCGCTTTTTTCCCTGCTTTGTATCAAAGCACGGAAAAGACATCGAAGAGAATCAATCTCTACAAGTCACATGCGCCTCTTTATGACTCGGTGTGTAGAAACACACGAATAAACACAAGACTCTTATCAATGACGACAAATATGTCGTGATATCAAAATGTTCATGCTCGGTGACGCTATCGCAGGGGTCACACCTCTTCCCATTCCGAACAGAGAAGTTAAGCCCTGTTGAGCCGATGGTACTGCATGCGTAGGTGTGTGGGAGAGTAGGTAGTTGCCGGGTCATCTTTTTCTACAAGAAGCCTCAATCAATTGCGATTGGGGCTTCTTGCATTTTAGTCTAGGTGAGTTATGGCTTCTTCGAAAAATCTGCAACCCTTCTATAAGAATTGGTTCTTCTGGGTTATGGTTGCAGTTGCAGTTGGTTATTTCTCAACAAGAAACTCCAATAAGCCCGCCCCAACTGTCGATTATATGACAGCCCTCAAGGATAAAGCTTTTGCAAAACTCGATAGCGGAATCGTAAGCGATAAACTTCTTAATGCAGAAACATCAGAAGATGATAAAGAAGAATTGTTTGTTCGCATTCCACTCGATAAGCTAAAACCCGGAACAGTTTTGGAATTTGGAAGTAGTACCGATACAAATCATCATATCACAGTCACACTCCTTTCAGAAAAATCTGCAGAAGTAACAGTTCATGATGCAGTTTCAATAAAAGGAGATTCTACTAATAAGCAAGAAAAAACTGAAACAGGTACATATTCAATTTCTGTATTCGAAGGATCCCAAATTCTTACTGATAATGTTGATAATCCACTGATGCAAAAAGCTGCACTTATCCTTGAAAATCTTTCATATGGTGCAGATAAAGGACACCCACTACTTAGTAAGAAATATTGTATTGGAAAATCAAAAAATATCAGTGGTGTGGAAGCCCCAGTTTTGAGAATGTATCCATGGCTCGACCCAATCAATTATCCGAAAAGTGGACAAGAATTTTCATTCGAACAACATCAGGTTTTATTCGGACTCAGCATTAAAAGATAAATCAACGCAAAGCTGATAAAATCGGCATTCTTGCGGCTTTTAATGCCGGAAGAAATCCCCCTACAAATCCCATCACAATTGAAAAGATGAGAGCGCCACTCATCACTGAACTCGTCATGGAAAAACTGAATGACAATTCAGTGAATGATCCGAAATTCAATGTTGAGATGCTAAAAAATTGCAATAGGGAAGCAATTGCAATACCCAATAATCCACCTATTAAAGAAGTAACAATTGATTCTGTCAAGAATGCAATCAATATTGAAATTCTTCCAAAACCCAATGCCCTTAATGTTCCAATTTCGGTCGTGCGATTTGCAACGGCTGCATACATCGTAATCATTGCACCAATCATCGCACCAACACTGAAAATGATCGTTATGGTAATGCCCAAAATCTGAATGAACATTCTCATTGCTTCAGATTGCTTCTCGAAATATCTACGCTCATTCTCAGGCTCATATTGATTCAATCGCTTGTCACCGGCAAATAACATTTTCATATTGTCAATGCTTGCATCAGATGTTTTTCGAAATGTTAATGTTGAAAAAGCATCACGATTAAATGCTTGTTGCAATTGGCGAACATCACACCATAATTCTGATTCAAATCCTGATTTTTCTGCTTCCATCTCTCCAACAATTGTCCAATCATCTCCGCCAAATTTGATTTTATCTCCTATGTCGATATCATTGAATGTTTTTAATAATGCAGTCCCAACAATCAATTCCCTCGATCCAAAAGTGAACATCCTTCCTTTGACTATCGTAATCTTATTGCGGATATTCAATGCGGTTTCTGATACCCCTCTGACAGCCAGATTACTAATCCCACCATCTTTTTTGGGTGCATTTATGACAGTTACTCCATCATATGTCATCAATGCATTGCCTTTTTCATCTTTTTGCACGAATTGCAATGTGGAAATCAAATCAGCCGTGCCCCGATCTATAATGCTCGTGATTTCTCCCGTTGATGATTTTCTTGTTATTACTACATTATCCTCAGACCCTGTTGTTGCAAGCGTCTTACGAATTCCATCAGCCATCATGAGCACAGCCGCAAATACAAACACGACAAGTGCTATGCCACCAATGGTTATACCGGCAGTAAGTTTTCTGGCAATAAAGTTTTTGAGGATATAATAAAATGGGATATTCATAGTTAACCTGTGAAACGAAGTCCGTCAACAATGCGCATTGTAAGCGCTCTATACAATGGTATGATAGCCGCAATAATGCCAACAATCAATGCGGAAGATCCTGCCAAAACATATGTTGATTGCTCAATGATGAAAACCGGAAACCAACCACGAGGTAATAATGCTTCAAAACCTTGGACGATTGGAATAAGTAATGCAATCCCAATACCTGCTCCAAGAAAAGAAATCATAAGCGCCTCACCTGCAATGAATGCAAATAAATGTCCACCGGTAAAACCAAGAGATTTTAATACTGCATATTCCCTTGTTCGTTCACGAGAAGTCATGATCATGGTATTACATAATACAAGCAGAATAATTCCGATGATCAAATATGACATCACATTGATTGCTCCAATAATTGCTCCTGAAGATGAAACAAAGCCTTGCTGAAATTGCCCTTCAGTTTCCGTCTTTGTTTCTGCTGCGGAATTCTTGAATAATTGATCTATCTTCTGTGAAATCTCTGCGGATTTAGATGGATCGCTAATTTTCACAATATAATATCCAACCTGATCCGCTCTGCTAGCATCATCTTGTTTCATGCGCTCATTGAGATAGTCCCAATGAAAAAACATCTGCGTTGCATCATCTGTCTTTGCTCGCGGTGTATAGATTCCTCTTACGGTGAATTGCCAAGAACCGGGATATATGTCTCCCTCCATATTCATGACATCTCCTATCTTTAATCCATAACGCTTCGCAGTTTCAATACCAACTATACATGAGCTTCTGTCTGAAGTGAATGCAGTAATCTCAGCAGAAGTCAATTTGAATTCAGGATATAATGTGAAGATTGTTTCAGGATCGCATGCCTGCCTTGCAAAAAATTGATCTTTGTCTATATAAGTACCACCAAACCAATTCAACCAAGAAACTGTACTCACACCTGGAATAGCTGCAATTTTTTCCTTATAAGCATAAGGCAATGGAAAGATAAATGACACTGCTTGGCGTACAACCAAACGATTGGGTGATGATGCTGCCACGCCTGAATTCCATGCCGTGACAACTGTTCGTAACATTCCAAATGCAACTACTGCAACAGATATACCAACAATTGTGAGCAATACTCGCAATGTATGACGAAAAGAATTTTTCATGATGAGTTTGAGCATGCTCATGACTGCACCTGTGGAATCAAATCACCTTTTTCTAAATGATGAACGATATGTGCACGATTTGCTGCTTGTGGATCATGCGTCACCATTACGATAGTCTTACCAAATTCTTTATTCAAGCGATCAAGTAATGTAAGAATCTCCTCTGCGGAAACTCGATCAAGATCTCCCGTTGGTTCATCAGCAACAAAAATGTCTGGGTCAGATGCAATTGCACGAGCTATTGCAACTCTTTGCTCTTGTCCTCCCGACAATTGTTTCGGATAATGATCCATGCGATCAGCAAGACCAACTACACTCAATGCCAATTCCACTTGCCTTCTTCTTTCTGATTTGCTCAATGGCGTAAGCATCAGCGGTAATTCGACATTTTCAAATGCTGTGAGAACAGGAATCAGATTATAAAACTGAAAAATAAATCCAATATGTCTTGAACGCCATTTTGCAAGTTCAGTTTCATTTAAGTCACCAATATTTGTATTGGCTATTCTTACTTCACCATTTGTGGGCCTGTCAATGCCGGCAATGATATTTAAGAGCGTAGTTTTTCCTGAACCGGATGGACCCATAAGAGCAACGAAATCACCTGAAGCAATGTCCAAGGAAACATCATTCAATACCGTTATTTCTTGCTTGTCGCGTTTATATGTTTTTGTTAGATGAGATATGGTGATGATTGAAGACATGATTATTCCTTTTCAAGTGCTATTGAAGATCCATTCTTTAATTGTTCCATACCTGAGATAATCAGCGATGTACCAGAAGATAAACCCGAGATCACTTCATAATAATCTCCGAATGTTTTTCCTGTTTTGATGGTCACCTCTTTTGCTGTAGAACCGGGGCCAACAATAAATGCTATCATATTTCCATTGACATTCAATACAGCAGTTTTTGGAATGAGAATTTTTGGAGCTTCTTTTGGCCCTTTCTCAGATTCCACACGCAAAAAATTTACTTTTGCAGCCATCTCCGGTAATACGCGTTCATCCAAGTCTGTGAAACGAATCTTGACTTTGACGGTTCCTTTTCCTCTATCTGCCGTTGGGATAATCTTGCTTACAATTCCGGCATATTTTTTTTCTGCAATTGCACTTACAGAAATTTCAACAGGTTGATCCTGAGAAATTTTCGAAAGTGAAGATTCAGATACATCTGCTTCCACTTCAAGTGATGACATATCGGCTAGCGTCACCACTGCACCTCTTGCTCCAGCAGCTGCTCCCAATGCAGTAATCACTTCGCCAACATTAGCATTTTTGGTTAACACAGTTCCATCAAATGGAGCGCGAATGATTGTATTTTCTACTTGTACTTGTGCTGCTCGAATTGCTGACTCCTGCGCCTTCATTTGTGCTTGTGCAGATCTAATTTGTGCTTGCGCTCTTTGCCATCTGAATTGAGCAATATCCAATTCTGCTTGAGTACCGGCACCACCTCCAATCAATGCTTTCTGGCGAAGATATGCTGCATTGGCATCATCATATTCTGCCTGCGCATTTGCAAGTGATGCTTTGATAACTTCCATCTGTGCCTTTTGCTGAGACAAAAATGCCTGAACATCATTGCTTTCAATTCTACCGATTACATTTCCGGATTGTACTTTGTCACCCTCAATTACATATAATGCCTCGAGTCTTCCAGTTGCCTTGGAAGAAATTGCAGCTTTTACTTGAGCCACTACATAACCTTGTCCTGTAAGAATAGCATCCTGTCCGGAGAGCGATGATGCAGTGATGGTCAATGTTTTGACTTTTACAGATGAATCCGAAAACAGAAAGTATCCCGCTATTGCAAGTATGATTGCTGCAATGATGAAATACATTGGTTTTTTGGATGATGTCTTTCTTCCGTCACGATCAATTTTGAGCGTGGATAAATCAGTTGTGGAAGCGCTTTGATTCATGGTTTATGTTGAATAAGTGAATATGTTCTAATTCTGAACATTACGAGATTTCACCAGCATTGGAAATAATGCAGCGACTGTTGTATAGAGCGTAGAGGCAATCCCATATCGGAAGAAGAAATTCCAGAATGTCATCTCCGTTGGGCGTATATAGAAGAAGAAATAAATAAGATTATGAACAAATGAAGAAACTAGGATTGCTAAAATGAAATATAAACTCCCAAGTGTATATTCATTATTTTTTTCTTTGTAGAAAAATCCTGCGGCAAAACCTGCAAATGTTTTGGCAAGTGCATTTGTACCGACTACATCATAAGACACCAAGTCAAATAATAACCCACATAAAAATCCGGCAATGATACCAGTGAATTGTCCTTCCCGCAATGCAATCCATACAACAAGAATTGTAAGAAGATCAGGAGTAATACCGCTCACTGAAATCAAATTCAACATGATAACATGAGCAAGTGCAAGCAATAATGCAGTGATGCCATAGATCACATATCGGAGATTATACCAAGACTGCGCAACGCTTCTTTCTTGAAATTCAGTCATCTCATCTGGCCTTATTCTGAGGAATCATTGGTTTGCCCAATTTATTATTATCTCTCTCAAGTAATATTCGTTCAGGATTGGGCAATAATTTCATAACGAATACTTGCTCTAGTGTAAGAAAGTTCACGGATGGTTTAACTAAAATTTTCCGGAATAATGAAGTTCCGTCATCTCTTGTTTCCATGACGGTTCCTATCTTGATATTTGCAGGATATCTATTGGAATAACTTGAAGTAATAACTTCGTCTCCAACTTGTACATCATATGATTTAGGTATATTCTTCATCGTCAATGCATCTTCACCATCCCAAATGAGAATTCCGTCAATTCGTGAGCGTTGAATTTTTCCGGCAATTCTGCTTTCGCGATTGATAAGCAATCTCATGACTGAATATCCATCACTTGTACCAACAACAAGGCCTACCAATCCTGCATCAGTTACTACTGGCATTCCAACTTCAACACCATCTTTTTTTCCACGATTGATTGTTGCATAATTTCGCGCTTCAGTTGTTGTTTTTCCTACAATATCAGCAGTTATCAGTGGGGTAGTAGACGCTTTCTTAAACTCAAGCATCTTACGCAGCTTGGCATTTTCAATGATGGATTGTCTAATCTTAGCTCTTTCATCACTCAATTGTAAATTAAGTTCACGCAATGCGGCATTTTCATTTTTTAACGCAATGGGATTTGGAATCCAAGAAAATGCACTTTGCATCCACCCAATTCCACCGACGACTATGGATCTATATCCACCCAATTCTGTGGTATTGCCAATATTCATTAAGATTAATGAAAAGAGTGTAAGTCCACTCAATGCGGAATATTCTTTAAATCTGTATAAAAATTCAAGTAGTCTTTGCATGATTGCTCTTTTCAGACATCAATGGAACAAGACAATTGACTGTATTCACTCGGAATCTCTATGACATCTGCATGGGTATTGCGTATTGCCATTGAAAATTCATTTTTTAATACTTCAAGGGAACGATGCTCAACATAAAGTATCGTTGCATGTGATGAATGTTTGTGAATCCATGAAGTGATGATTTGAATTTCATCAATCTCCAATGGATTCATGCGTTCAACGATATCATTGACAGGTCCACTATCAGATGCATAAAACATTTGTTCCATCATAACATGAAATCTCGAAAGATCAGATTTTCTTCCGATAATTTCTTGATGGGCAAGTTTACCTGCTCGAATGAAAAACACTTCAACAGTTTTTTCACGGGCATTTGCATCCAAAATGATGATCGTATTATTATGTGTCACAGATGTTGAAACCTCGGCTCGACGATCGAAGAGTCTTCGAAGTTCTGTTAATCTATTGCGTAACATTGCAGCATTTTCAAAACGCAATGCCTCAGCTTCAAGTGTCATTTCTTCTTCCATCCGTTCCAACAATCCGCCACTCGAACCACTCAAAAAGTGTCGGGCTCTTTCAACTTCTTGCAAATACTCATCTTGTGTCTGTATTAATGCGCAAGGAGCACCACAACGTTTTATTTGATAATAAAAACAGGGTTGTTTTTCAATTGATGGTTTGAGCATTTCTGTGCATTGTCTCAAACCAAATGATTTATATACCGTTTCAACTACTTCTCTTGCAAGCGTACCACTTCTGAATGGACCAAAATACTCTGCGCCATCATTACTTATGGTTGGAGACCATTCCAATCGCGGAAAATCATCATTGACATTCAGTCGTAAAAAGGGAAATCGCCTCATCTTTTTACATGCTGTATTGAATTGCGGCTTGATGCTCTTTATCTCTTTCGATTCCAAGAGTAAAGCCGCAAGTTCGGTACCGGTCACCACATGCTGAATTGCATGTACTTGTTTTACCATGCGAGCAATTTTTTGAGGATGCTGCGCTCCAGCTTGAAAATAACTTCGAACACGCTCTCGAAGATTCTTTGCCTTTCCGATATACAAGATATTTTCATCTTTATCGAGCATTCGATAGACACCCGGTTCTTCTGGTAAACTTGCGAGTGTTGTTTCAACTCTTTTGATTGCCGCAGGTGGTGTATGAAATTGCTCAATGCGTTTATTCTGAAATCGCAATAATTCATCTATCGTTTCTATGTCATATTCGCTTTCAAGCATCTCCAAAAAATGCAATAAAAACTGCGCAGTTGCCTTTGCATCACCAAGTGCTCGATGTCTATCTTTAATGTGAATGCCAAAATGCGAAGCAACGGCACCAACATTCTTTTTTAATGCTTTGGGAAGAATGCGTCTTGACAATTTGCATGTACACAATTGAGGAATGATTGGAATGGATAAGTTTAATCTTCGAAGTGATCGTTGTACAAAATTCCAATCGAAGCTCACATTGTGCGCAGCAAAGATTGCTCCTGGCATTGCAAGTATCTCAGAGACGGTTGGCATGATATCTTCGGCGCGTGCACCATTTGCAGCCATGGCATTACTAATGCCGGTCATTTGTTCAATAAAGGGCGGAATGAATTGATGCGGATTTATCAGTTCAGAAAATTCTTTGACGATTTCTCCACCTTGAATCACCACACATGCAATTTCCATGATGCGATGATCTTCGGCGTCGTGTCCTGTTGTTTCAACATCCACAACAATGATCGGCACTTCCCAAAATGATTTCATGCTGACTGTTCTTTCCGGGGAAATCCCCGTAATTCATATCTTCATCATTGAATGATGATTGGATATGTAGTGATATTCCCATTGGATTGCATCACGATGATATACAATCCGGGAATGAGATTATTCCATTGACATACACTAGAAGACATGTATTGCTTTTGCTGCTCCATGGATTCACCCATCAGAGAATATGCGCCTAGAATCTTGGCGCCATCCGCTTTGGCTATGATGCTTCTACCTTTAGCTTGCACATCTATAGATGCGCATTGTTCATCACCAATCGAGCTTGCCGCATTACCTATTCCTTCAAGTACTATATGATTTGATGAACTCAAATTATTTTCCAATGCAAATTGCAAGTCGGTTTGTCTCTTGCCATTTCCTTTGGGTTCAAAAACAACCTGTATATGCATTGTGTCATTTGGTTTAAGAATCTTGTTCATCACAGTTGTAGAAACACTGAATTCGGAAGATTCATAACCTGATGTAGCAATGCTTTTTATTGTTAATGGTGCATTTCCGGCATTCGAAACAATACATGTTTCTTTTGCCTTAGAACCTTGATTTGTTTCAGGGAATTCAATGCTTGGTGTGGAAAGCGCCAATAAACCAAATTGATCATTCGCTTGTTTAAAAATGCCGGTATTTGTGGCAGTGAGTACTTTTCCGGAAGAATCAATTGCAAATGCATTGACAACAGTGCTCTTGAATCCTGTCAGCAATTGTGCCCATGTTGTTCCATCGTCATTTGAAACATATCCAGCTGAACCATTCAATCCAACATAGAGGGAAGAACCCGATCCAAATACTGTTTGCATTGGCAATTGATCAGTACCATTACCAAAATATATCGACCAATCTTTTCCATCTTTGGATCGAAAAGCTCCATACTGAGTTGCACATGCAAGTGAACCATCCGGGAGTATTGCGAGATCTCTTGTGAATTGAAGATAAATCCCCGCATCTGCATCTTTCCAATTGATACCACCATCAAGTGAAATGTATACTCCTTCACCTTCGATGGCAGCATAGATGCCTGAACTATGTTCAATAATGTCATTTACAATGGTATTCGGTAATCCTGTCGAGGATTTCGCCCAGGTCGATCCTTCATCCGTTGAGCGATAAACCCCCTTATCGGTCGCAGCAAATAATCTGCCTTGCTTCCCAGCATATAATCGAACAATACGAATATTTGGAAATGAAAGTTTTGAAAAATTTGCACCGCCATTTGTTGATGCCAATACCCAGCTAGAATCTTTTGCATCGACAAGTCTATTCATTCCTGCGAAGATTGTACCCTTTTCAGAGATTGCATATGAAACGCAATGTGAATACCATGAAGTACCAGCGCTTTGAACCCAAGATTGACCTTGATTGGTAGATCTATAGATGCCGGCACCATCACCAGTTCCGGCCAAATAATGTCCTTCTTTAGTCACCGTGATGATGAATGAAGGTACCACCGCACCTGCATCAAATGGATAGGGTGCAGTTTGAGTCCAAAAGTTTTGAGAATATACATGCTGTGGCAATGCAAGAACAAAGCAAACAAAGCACAAAAAATAAAGGATGGATTTGTTCATGTAATGCACAGAAAATGAGAGATGGAATTTCGGTTTATCACCGAATGATGTAAATATCATGCTTCCTGCTTGAAAACAGCATTTGCAATCCCCCAAAGATACGAAACTTTCCGGCCTGATTCCCCATGCATACAATGGTTTGTATTATTCTTCGACCTCTATCCCCACTCTTCTATAAAAATCAAGATATACAAGATTCTGATTGCTGTTTTTGGGCTCTAATGCATTCACGATCGTAAGACGACCCATCTCTCGATTTCTCATGTCTAAATATTCTATTGTGGACTGCATTCTCATGCGCAATTCCTGAGCCGGCATGGCAGGGGCCGAGCCAATCACATAGAGTCTGGCTGGCAATGTATCCGAAGTGATAATATCAACGATTTTACTATGGAGCAAATTCTGTATCTCAATGTCTGCTTCTCTTGCCCTGACGGCGGCTGTATCGATTAATCTGCGAAACTCATCAGCTGAAGTACAATGTTTGTACACGGCAGTACCACCAACCACCATTTTTACAACTATGGAGTCTTTTCCAATGTCTTTTTTGATCGCTCGAGATATGGAATCTGCCTTTGAAATCGATATGGGAGACAAAATCAGCGCATATACACTGCGAACTTTTGGGATTTTCCTCTTGGCAAGCACCTCGCTCTTCTTCGGCAATTGCCTGTAGACCAAGCCAATGATGCCACTTGAAAGACCCAAAATGACCAAAAACAGATAGATGGCTTTCCAAGCCCATTTGGGTTTAGGGATATATTGTCCATGTTCTTTTGGTTCTTCTCGCTGTGCTGACTGCTCTTGCATGATAGTGTTTGTTTGAATTGTTGAAGCATTGCAAAACTATGCATTTGCCAATGCACAAAAGGTCGGAATTGCATAAATTCCACTTACTTCAATAAGGATTTATCAATGAACAAGAAAGAAGTACTCCAAATTCCCAATTATGCCGTCAAGGCCGAAGAGCGTATTCGTTGGAGCGATCTTGATGCTGCAGGCATCATGTATTTCGGACAATATATTCGGCTTTTTGAGATTGGAGAGACTGAATTGTTTCGCCATGTTGGATTTCCATATACCAATACTCAATTTGAGGAGCTTGGGGTATGGATGTTACGCGTGAATTTTTCCTGCGATTTCCACGCACCTGCAATGATTGATGATCTTCTCGATATTTATTGTTGGCCGGAAATTATAGGTGGAGCTTCTCTTCGTTTGCGTTTTGCAGTCAAAAAATCTGAATTGGTTTTGGGCGATGGTTCTTGCACAATTGTATCTGTTGATAAAGAAACCAGAAAAGCTGTGAAGTTACCTGAACAATTACGAGAAAAAATGGAAAAACTCATATCCGGATCGAGGATATGAGAACATTGATTCTGACTGGCGCTACCGGTTTGATTGGAGAAGAATTCATCAATTTATTTTCCATACCAAGAAATGCAAAATTGATTTTAGTCTCAAGAAAAACACCTCCCTTTGCATTGCCAACTGGCGTGGAAGTTCGATTGCTTCAAGATTTTTTCGATCGCACCGCATTGTGTGAAGTGTTGAAAGATGGATCAGAAATGATTTGCTGCATCGGTACCACAATTGCGAAAGCAGGAAGTAAAGCAGCATTTGAGAAAACTGATGTTGGTATCATAACAGAACTTGCTGAAGTATGTTCTGCCTTGCATTATTCTGGGTTTCATTATGTCAGTTCAATAAAAGCATCGATTGAAGGTCCTTCATTTTATTTGAAATGTAAGGGCAAAGCCGAAGCTGAAATCCTTTCACAAACATTTAAACGAATAACAATTCTTCGACCATCCTTATTGCTCGGAAAAAGAAGGGAATTCAGATTTGGAGAAAAATTTGGCAAGATGCTCAGTGCCATATTCCCCTTTTTTTTCATTGGTCCTTTGAAAGAATATAGACCCATAAAAGCAGAGACTGTTGCCAAAAGTTTGTTATATAGAGCGATGTCAGACATTGAAGACACAATGATTCTTGAATCTGAAGAGATAAAATCTTTCACCACATTAACCATTAATTTTTGACATGATACTCGACATCCATGAATTTGATCGTATTCGTATCGTTGGCGATAGAGTGCTGATCAGACCTAGACCAGAAGATGAACAAACCCGCTCCGGTTTGTTCTTACCACCAGGCATTGAAGAGCAGGAACCTGCTGCCAGTGGTTATGTGCTCAAGGTGGGTCCCGGTTTTCCTATGCCCTCTCAATCAGAAGATGAACCATGGAAACATAGTGAACAAGAAGAAGTTCGTTATATTCCATTACAAGCAAAAACAGGTGATCTGGCGGTTTATTTACGTAAACAAGCAATTACGATAACATTCAATGATCAGAATTATGTGATTGTTCCTCAACATGCCATTCTCATGCTCTATAGAGATGATGGCTTGTTCGAAGTATAATATCATTCAATGCATAGTGCATGAAAACACAACATGACATAAAAGAAAAAGAATTAGGCAAAGATCCGGATGCTGATCTTCAATTGCTCTTATCCGAATGTAAGCGTATGCTTACTAAAGTTGATGAAGCATTGATTACAAAAGCATTTCGTTTCTGTGTTGAAATTCACAAGAATGATACAAGAGCAGATGGTAGACCATATTACTCTCACCTTCTTGCTACTGCATTGATTGTTGTAAGAGAAATTACACTTGATGATATTTCAGTTGCTGCTGCGCTCTTGCATGATGTTGTCGAAGATCATGAACCACGAGTCTCTCTCGCTGATATCCGCAAAGATTTTGGAGACACCATTGCAGAAATCGTTGATGGTGTGACAAAGATTCGTGATATCTCAAAAAGTAAAGAAATAACACGTGCTGAAAGTTATCGCAAGTTATTACTGTCCCTAGTCAATGATGTGCGTGTGATATTAATCAAATTCGCCGATCGTTTGCATAATATGCGCACGCTCGACCATCTTCCTGCGGATAGTCAAAAACGTATTGCAAAAGAGACAATGGAAATTTATGCTCCATTTGCACATCGTTTTGGACTCGGTTCTATTAAATGGGAAATGGAAGACTTAGCTTTCAAATATCTTGATCGAGAACATTATGATGTAGTGAAGTCGGGATTAAAAAGCACAAGAAAGGAACGCGAAGATTTCATCAATGGATTTATTTCGCCAATAGAAGAAAGACTCATCGCAAATCAAATCAAGTTTGAAATTTCTGGCAGACCAAAGCATATCTTTTCCATCTACAATAAAATGCGCATGCAAGAAAAGCGCATTGATGAACTCTATGATTTATTTGCCATCAGAATCATTCTTGACACTGATGACAAAAATGAATGTTTCTTTGTATATGGTATAGTTTCAGAAATTTATACGCCCGTTCCCGAACGATTCAAAGACTATATTTCCGTCCCGAAAAAAAATAATTATCAATCACTACATACAACAGTAATAAGCAATGACGGGAAAAGAGTGGAAGTACAAATCCGTACTCGGACAATGCATGAGATAGCTGAGAAAGGAGTTGCCGCTCATTTTAATTATAAAGCTGAGTCGCTCGGTAAGAAGATCACATTCGGAGGAAAAGATCTCGAAGAATGGGCAAACTGGATGCGAGATGTATTTGATAATGCCGGGGGCGGAGATGAAGCTGTACAGCAATTATTGGAAAGTTTTCGATTGAATCTCTATCAGCAAGAATTGCAGGTATTTACTCCAAAAGGTGAATTGCGTGTTCTTCCGATGAATTCAACTCCAATCGATTTTGCTTTTGACATACATTCTGCAATTGGCTTGCATTGCATCGGTGCAAAAGTCAATGGTAAAATAGTTTCACTCGATCACAAATTGCAGAATGGTGATCAAGTTGAAATCATCACTTCAAAAAATCAAACACCTAATAGAGATTGGGAACGCTTTATTGTTACTCATAAAGCAAAGCAAGGAATCAAGAAATATATCAATGAAGAAAAGAGAAAACTGACGACAGAAGGAAAAGAATTGTGGGAGAAAAAATCGAAAAAAGCCGGCTTGCATATTGATGAAGATCAATTGGAAAAAATTGTACTATCATTACGATTTGAACATCGTGGAGATTTTTATCACAAACTTGCAACAGGTGAAGCAAATCTTGATTTAACAATTGCATTGATCAAAGAAAAAGTTAAACCAGGTACTAGAGAACAAGATCAACAGCAAACAGAGTATTCTTCTGATGAAGTTTATAAAGCTGTTCGTGGAGATACAGATAATGGTGTATTCATTATTGGGAGCCCGGAAACATCAAAAGGCATCCTATATGATTATGCAAAATGCTGCAATCCCGTCCCGGGAGATCATATCATTGGTCTTGTATCTACAGGGACCGGTATTCGAGTTCATCGCAAAACATGCAAGAACATACTCGAACTCATCGAAAAAAGAGATGGCAGAATTATGTCGCTACAATGGGCATCCGTTCAAGATGGTGAATATCTTGCTGCGATTTCTCTTGAAGGTGAAGATAGACCGGGTCTACTCAATGAAATCACCAATGCAATAGTTGGCTATAACAATACCAATATTCGAAGTGTCAATATCAATGCGGCAGGTACGCATTTCAAAGGTCTGGTAACGATCTTTGTGAAAAATACCGAACATCTCCATCGCATATTTGATAGATTCCGAAAAATCAAAGGAATTTCCTCAATCGAGCGTTTTGAAGGATAAGGCAAGTTCGATCCCAAGAATTTTTGTAGTTTCGTTACATACATTTTCAATGAATAAGCAAGGTGTCTCATGGCAATACAAGGCGCATTCAATTTCAAAACATGGATAGATGAACATCGACATTTGTTGAAACCACCTGTTGGAAATGCAACAGTGTATCAAGACACAGAATTTATCGTGATGGTTGTGGGTGGCCCAAATTCCCGTAAAGATTTTCATTATAATGAAGGAGAAGAATTTTTCTTTCAATTGGAAGGTGAAATCACCGTCAAAATTATCGACGATGGAAAACAAAGAGACATCCACATCAAAGAAGGCGATATCTTTTTGCTTCCACCACGCACTCCGCATTCACCTCAAAGAGGACCCAATACGGTTGGTCTTGTAATGGAACGCAAAAGACTCGACAATGAACTCGATGGCTTCATGTGGTTCTGTGAATCGTGTACATCAAAACTATATGAAGAATATATTCCGGTCAATGACATCGTCAAACAATTGCCTCCAATTTTTGAGCGATTTTATGGCTCTCTCGAGCATCGTACTTGTAAACAATGCGGTGCAATCATGGAACCTCCGCCAAAACTTTCATGATACGATTTGCTCTTGATTTCGGCAACTCGCGCGTAAAATGTCATGCGCAAGGCCCTCAATATTTGGGGGCTTTTGCATATTCATCTACAGATTGGGACATCGAACTTCTTCGCATCATAAAAGATCATGCTCAAGGAGCAGATTGCATCATCGGCATATCATCAGTGAATCCTTCAATGGATCAACATATCACAAAACTGCTCGATGAAGAACATATAACGAGCATTCGCACAAAGTCTCTATTAACTAAAGCAGATACAATAGACTTCTCTTGCATAAGCGGTATGGGTGAAGATCGAATGCATGGTCTATTTGGTGCTTTACAATTGACAAAGCCACCACTGATTACAATAGATTGCGGCACTGCACTAACCTACAATGTATTGGATGCACATGGCATATGCTTGGGGGGAGCAATCCTACCCGGATTCACTACAATGTATACTACACTCGGATCAAAGACTGCGGGATTACCACAACTTGCACCCCAATCAACAAAATCAATTATCGGCGCCTCAACACATGAAGCTATCCATGCAGGAATTTCATCAGCCATGTCCGGTGCAATTCTTAACTGCATAATGGCCTATCCTCAACATGAAATACTCATTTTCGGGGGGGATGCAGAATCAATTATGGCAATTATGGATGACAAATCCCCAAAAAAACTACATTTTGCCCCTGATTGCATAGCACACGGGATTTTTGCCGCTCTCGATCTTCATGCTTGAAGACAACACTCCAAAACTTTTTCTTGTGAGAATAGCCAAAATCTCCTATTTTCGCAGTTCTCAATATGAGAGAATAGTTCATTAATTCATCGACTGAACACGTATGTTTGCTGTAGTAGAAATAGCCGCCCAACAATTCACTGTCAGACCTTCCGACACATTAACAGTTCCATTATTGGATGCTGAAGTTGGATCTAGTGTTGAATTCGGAAATATCCTTCTTGGTGGCGAAGAATCAAATGTTTCCATTGGAAATCCATATGTAAGTGGATCTGTAAAAGCTACTGTCCTTGCACATGGTAAAGGCGATAAAGTTCTTGTGTTCAAGAAAAAACGTCGTAAAGGCTATCGCAAATTGAATGGACATCGTCAGCAGTATACACAAATTCAAATCAACGATATCAAGCTCGGATAAAGATAAAGGAGTTATAGAATGGCACACAAAAAAGGGGCCGGATCTACCAAAAACGGCCGTGACTCAAATTCCAAACGACGTGGCGTGAAGCGCTTTGGCGGTCAAATTGTTTCAGCTGGAAATATCCTTGTACGTCAATGTGGAACACGCTTTCATCCGGGAAACAATGTTGGATTGGGCAAGGATTATACCTTGTTTTCACTAGTTGATGGAATTGTAAAATTTGAGCGCAAAGATAAAACGCGTCTCAAAGTTTCTGTTTATCCCACAGCCTAATTCACCCCAGAACATACTGGCCCCAATGCACATCACTGCATCGGGGCTTTTTTTTTATCATAGGAAACAGATATGCTGAATGTTCACATTATGCAATGTGGAGATGTCCCCGGAACATTGCCAAGTTATGCCACACAAGGATCAGCAGGAATGGATATAACTGCTGCACTAATGGAACCATTGAATTTGGAACCGGGTGCAATAGCTCTCATTCCAACAGGTATTGCCATTGCATTGCCACAAGGATATGAATGTCAGGTTCGTTCAAGAAGTGGTCTGGCAGCAAAACACGGTGTTTTTGCCCTTAATGCACCAGGCACCATTGATTCAGATTATCGAGGAGAAATCAAGGTCATTTTGGCAAATTCTGGCAAACAAGCATATAGCATTCAGCCGGGAGAACGCATTGCCCAATTGGTGATTGCCAAATATGAAACCGTTATTTGGGAACACGTAAGCGAACTTTCAACTACAGAGCGGGGTTCCGGAGGATTTGGAAGTACGGGAACATTGTAATTTTTCTTTTTGCCAATTCAAGAAATACCCGTAGATTTGCAATCCCATTGTTTACACTTTTCTCTGCGAATTATACATGGCAAAGAAGCAGACATTCGGCGATAAGATGAGTAAGAAGGCAGCTGCCTCCTTCATCAATGTTCGCGTCATCAAGCCTTATCATACTGAGAAAGGCAATATGAAATACCTCGAGCGCTTTGTAAGAGTCGGGGATTTGTCAGAAGTTGATAAAATTGACATTAACAGATAATCTTATGAAAAAGAATCTTCATCCCTATTATCATCAGGTTGAGATTGTCATGACAGACGGTACAGTCTATCATACACGTTCCTGTTATAAAAGCGATCGCATGGTGCTTGAGATTGATTCCAAGAGCCATCCATTTTTTACCGGCAAGCAAATGCTTGTTGATACTGCAGGACGTGTAGAGCGTTTTAATAAGCGCTTTGAAAAAACAAAGTCAATGAAAACACAACCAGCTAAGGAAGGATAATTATGAGACAACAACCATTGAATGCGGTCAACAATCCTTTTTTGGCAGGCAATCGCAATAAAAGAACAGTTACTAAAAAGAAAGTCAATCCGATGGGTCAAAGCCGTGTGATTGATTATCTTGAGCCAAAAGCTTTGCAACGCTTTATCAATGATCAGGGAAAAATTCTTCCTCGTCGAATCACTGGCGTAACTGCTATTCAGCAACGTCAGATTGCATTAGCCATCAAATATGCTCGCCATTTGGCTTTGATGCCATTTGTGAGCCAAGATGTGCGTTGACCTACTATGAAAATTACAAAAAGGACATGATCATCTCATGTCCTTTTTTTATTTTTATGCCCCTTTACAATTGAAGGTATCCATACTACAACCATGGCTGACCAAGAAATAGATATAGTACCTGAATTGCAAGCTTCAAATCGAAAAGAATATTTTGAGCTTAGCAAGCATACATCGTTGCAATACATTGTATATGCAGCGATGATTGTTTCAGTTGTCTCATTTCTTCATATCATCATTGCTATGCCTATGATGGATGTGTTTTTTACAAGCTTCATGCATGCTGATGTTGCATCTGATGGTGAAGTGTTGGAATATCGCATTGCAGAAGGCGCACCGAAAGATGAGGTCGTTACAAATCTTTTCACAAATTGGGGTATAGTTGAGCGAATTGCCGGAATGGAGAATGAACCGGACAAAAGGCGAGTCGCAAGATATTTATTTAATCCTACACTTGCATTATTGCCATTAATCCTATTCATTGGTGTTGCAATTAGTACATATGTCGTTTCATTTTTGCCAAAGAGTATTGGATTGTTGCGACAAAAAATCCAACGTGAAATCATGAATATGCTTGATACCATATCAATTTCATTATATGGTGAACACACTGATTCTGAGATCATGGATTTGCGCACTCGAGTTATTGATGCCGATATTCGTGATTTGCATGATCTTGCAAAGGAATACAAAATATCAGTGGATGAAATGAAAAATCTTCAAGGTGCATTATTGTGGCAAGAAGCTACAAGCCCTTTTGAATCATTCATTCGTACACAAGTTGCATTGCAATTTTACATGAGATCGTATTTTTCCATTCAATATGCCAATGCAATTCTTGGAATGGTATATATGGGCGCGGCGGTACTTATCATCATCATTGGTATCCGCGGATTGAAATTCATTCCTTCAAGTGAACCCTCAGTGATTTTGTTTGCACTTAGTTTGGAATTCATCTTGTTGATTGTGTATGCAATCATGTTGATATTCTCACCAAAAGAAGATGAAAGAGAGCAAAATGCATCATCAAGTTCAGACACAGGAATCTTTTCCATGTTTGGCGGCGGATCCCAAGATACCTCAAAAGCAGAAGTTGAATCATTGCTGAAGATTTTCTTAACTCAGCCACCGGATAGTAAAAAGAAATAAGCCCGTCATTCGACGGGTTTTTTATTGGAACTGATACAAAGTAAATATCGTTCATACCTATTATCCATTTTTTGAAGACTTACATATGAACAATATCATCAAATGTTCGATGCTCATCGCGTCAATCGGAGTAATGATTATGTCAACAATTGGTTGTGAAGCAGAAGAACGCGCATCTAAAGGCGGTACAATTCATCAATTTACCATGAAGAATATTGATGGTGTAGATACCCCACTTTCAAATTATCGTGGCAAAGTATTGCTTATAGTGAATGTTGCATCTCAATGCGGGTATACAAGACAATATGCAAATCTTGAAGCATTATATACATCCTATGCTTCCAAAGGATTAAGTATACTTGGTTTTCCCGCCAATAACTTTGGTGGACAAGAGCCCGGCACAAACAAAGAAATCAAGGATTTCTGTTCAACAACATTCAATGTTACTTTCGATATGTTCGAAAAGATCTCTGTAAAAGGTTCAGATAAACATCCATTATATGCATTTCTTACTTCAGGCGGTGGCAATGGAGATTTATCTGGAGAGGTTGGTTGGAATTTTGAAAAATTTCTGATTGATAAAGAAGGAAAAGTCGTGAAGCGATTCAAATCCGGTGTGGATCCCATGTCGGATGAGATCAAACAAGCAATCGAACAACAATGCACGAAATAATGAATCCTGACCTATAAATGCCTTGATCAACAAGGCATTTTTTTTTGACATTTTGAAAAAGCCTCATTGTATTTTTGTACCTATAGTCTATAATGCACCTGTTAGATTCTGAGAATGACACATGCTCAAAAGTGAAATACAGAAAGAACTCACGTATTTGGAACAATTAATCAAAGACGGAACAAATTTTCTCTATATACGTGAAAAAGCAGAATCATTGTTAGTCCATGAAGCTACGCAGAATGATAAATCCCTGTGTGCAGAGATTATGATCATTATTGCCAAGGCGCATTTTTTTATTGGAAATATACAGGAATCTCAAAGCATAGTTGAACGCATACTATTAACTCAATCAGAAATTGAAAAGAGTACCTATGCAAATGCACTTATGAGCTTAGCGAATATCTATCAAGTGAAAGCAGACTTTGCAAAATCAATTGAATGTAGTCTACGCGCAACAGAAATCTTTGAAATGGAACAACATACCAGGGGGCTTGCATTAAGTTATACGAATATTGGCATTACTTATAGACTCATAGCCGACTATACCAAATCGCTCGAATATATGGACAAAGGGCGTCGATTATATAAGGAATTGGGTGATGAAGCAGGAGTAGCCGCAAATACGGGTAATATTGGTAATGTGTATGTCATGATGAATCTGTTTAGTAAAGCTTTGGAATATCAAAACAAAGCTCTTGAAGTAAATGAAAAAATAAATAATCTCAGAGGTATAGCAAATAATTGTTTGACAATTGGTGGAGTGTATATTCTCACTAAAGAATATCAGCTTGCGGAGTCTTTTCTTGATAGAGCTTTGGAAGTATTTAAGGTTCTACAAGATAAAACAGGACAAATGCATGTACAAAGTAATATTGGAATATTACTTGATCTTGAAGAAAAGTATGATGAAGCTTTCACTTTGAATCAAGAAGTGTTGAGTTATATGCTCGAAAAAGATGATAAAGTAGGGATTTCACAACTCTATGTGAATATAGCTAATATCTATGCAAAGCCTGAAAGTACAAAGTATGATCCAACTCTTGCTGAAGAGTATTATACAAAAGCGCTAGAATTACTAATCGCGTTAAATCTCAAAGAACAGGAATGTAGTATACATAAACAAATGAGTGATTTATATGAACATCTACAATCATGGGAAAAGTCATTTTATCATTTAAAACAATATCAATTGTTGAATGATGAACTCCATTCTGAGGAAGCAAAAAATAAAGCTGATATATTGGAACAAAGGCGCAGACTTGATGAATTTGAACAAGATAAAGTACTCCAGATAGCCAGACTACAAGAGCAAGAAAGAATATTACACAAAATACTGCCAATAACAATTGCAGATAGAATACTTGATGGTGAAACAACTTTAGTGGAGCATGCCAAAGACATCAGTATTTTCTTCTCAGATATAGTAGATTTCACTGAGATGACTTCTTCTATGAATCCTGGGGATTTAATCAATGATTTAAATAAACTATTTACTGAATTCGATAGAATAGCTAGAAAACACGCAGTAGAAAAAATTAAAACTATTGGCGATGCCTATATGGCTGTTTGTGGTATCCCCATTTATAGTAAAGATCATGCTTTGAATATTGCAAACTTTGCATTTGATGTTATGTCAGCATCAAAGAATTTCAAGATTGGCAATCGTACAGTAGAATTACGGGTGGGTATCCATTCAGGAGAAGCGATAGCGGGTGTGATTGGTGAAGATAAATATAGTTATGATCTCTGGGGCGATTCCGTCAATATAGCAAGCAGAATGGAGAACTCGGGTGAAAAGGGATGTATCCAAGTTACTGAGTTTTTCAAGGGATTATTGGATGATCAACCGTACATTTCCTTTGTCTCTCGGGGTGAGATTGAAATCAAAGGAAAGGGATTGATGAAAACATATTTCATGCATCAATCAAATAAAACTTGATCTGTTCGACCCTCCTTTCCAAAATGGCGATAGCACAAAGGTGTCGCTTCGCGACCTCTCGGAGTTCTTTGCAAAAATCCCTGTTGAATCAGAAATGGTTCATATACTTCTTCTAATGTCCCGGCCTCTTCACCAACGGCAACTGCCAATGTACCTACACCAACAGGGCCTCCATTGAATTTGTCGATGATGGCAAGCAAAATGCGCTTGTCCATTTCATCTAAGCCATATTCATCTACTTCCAAAGCTGATAATGCAATATGTGCAATATCTTTTGTGATTGTTCCTTTGCCTTTTATGTCTGCGAAGTCTCTTGTTCTTCTCAATAGTCTATTTGCAATACGTGGGGTTCCACGAGATCTTCTTGAAATCTCATGAGCTCCTTCCTCATCAATTGGCACATTCAAAATTCCTGCTGAGCGAATAATCACATGATAGAGGTCTTGATGAGAATAATAATCCAATCTGCTAACAACTCCAAATCGTGAACGAAGTGGGGCAGTGAGTAATCCTGCTCTGGTAGTTGCACCAACCAATGTGAATCGTGGAATGGTTATTTGCACAGATCTTGCTGCCGGACCAGACTCAATCATAATATCCAGAACATAGTCTTCCATTGCAGAATACAAATATTCCTCAATTACGGGGGAGAGTCGATGAATCTCATCGATGAATAAAATATCGCCTTCCTTCAGATTTGTCAATAATCCTGCAAGATCTCCTGGCTTTTCCAATACAGGACCGGAAGTAGTTTTAATCTCTGCACGCATTTCATGGGCTATGATATGGCTGAGCGTGGTTTTGCCCAAACCCGGCGGCCCTGTCAATAAGACATGATCCAATGCCTCACCACGATTTCGAGCCGCTGCTATAAACACCTTCAGATTATCGACTATTTTGGCCTGACCTGTGAAATCGTCAAATGAGGAAGGGCGCAATGTAATATCGCTTTCTTCTTCATGACCACGCTGTGAGCTTACTATGTCAGATTGCCGTTCCATGTGATTTGCCATGAGCAGTTGATTAATTATTTGTCAGAATGATTCTTATCCTTTGCAATCAAGCATCGGTTTGGTAATTTTCAATGCAATGTAGGCATTGAATGTGCAAAATAAAACTTCACGATGCCATACTAAAGACTTTTGTTTTGGTGAAAGTACAATGTCATTTATTAAGGTATCTCGGCTAGTAACGATTGAACGTCATATTGCCGAGGAACAACAGTATCATCCGTCTGCAACCGGGGAATATTCGCGATTGTTAAGGGATTTGACTCTGGCACTGAGAATCATTGCCCGCGATGTGAGAAGAGCCGGCCTGAATGATATTCTCGGCATCACGGATTCCATGAATATTCATGGGGAAACAGTCAAAAAACTCGATGAATTTGCAAATGAAGTAATATTCAGAGCAATGGATCATGGTGGACATCTCTGCGTGATGGCATCTGAAGAATCAGATGGTATCATTAAGATTCCGGATGAGTATACAAAAGGGAAATATGTTCTTCTTTTCGATCCGCTTGATGGGTCGTCAAATATCGATGTCAATACTACAATCGGTACCATCTTTTCCATCTATCGAAGACTTGACCCACAGTCAATCGAAGATGGAGACGAGCGCGATGTTTTGCAGCCGGGGTATAAGCAAGTTGCCGCTGGATATGCATGTTATGGAAGTGCAACGACACTTGTTTATACATCGGGTCATGGAGTGGATGTATTTACTTATGATCAAACAATTGGTGACTTTCTTCTCACTCACGAAAAAGTTCGCATGCCGAAGCAAGGTAAGATTTATAGCGTGAATGAGGGTAATCATGCTTTGTGGTCAGATGGTATGAAACGATATATCCATCATTTAAAACATCATCCATCCGGCAAACCATATTCTTTGAGATATATCGGAACAGCCGTTGCAGATATTCATCGCACACTGCATTATGGAGGAATTTTCATGTATCCTGCAGATGCAAAACATCCTACAGGTAAATTGAGATTACTCTATGAATTGAATCCACTTGCCATGATCATCGAACAAGCCGGTGGCAGAGCGAGTGATGGCATCAATAGAATTTTGGATATCATTCCCACTGAAATACATCAAAAATCTCAGGCTTTCATGGGCTCTGAGCAAGATGTATTGGAAGCAGAATTATTTCTGAATGGACAATATCCTTGATCAATGCCACAAAAGGGAAGAATCGCCATAGCTAAGAAAACGATAGTCATTGTCTAAAGCACTTTGATATGCGGCTTTCCATCTCTCAATTCCCAAGAATGATGCCACAAGAAATAGCAGCGTACTCTCTGGTTGATGAAAATTTGTAATCAATCCTTCAATCATTCCCCATTGATACCCTGGAACAATCATCAATTGTGTTTCGCCTTCTATTGTCTGTAATGCATGATGTTCCATCCACTGTAGTAAGGCAGAAAAAGATTCTTGAGGTGAAACTGCATGATCAAACAATTCATAAACATCCCATTGTCCAAGTGAGAATGTGCCGCTTTTCCATGCAGGAATATCCGGATTCAACAATGCCACGCCAAACCAATACAGTGATTCCATTGTTCTACAAGACGTTGTACCGACTGCAATACATGCGCCTCTTTGTTTCTGTAAAAAGAAATCTCTGACATGCTTAACAACTTCTTTTCTGATGATGATATGTTCTGAATGCATGGAGAAGTCTTCAACTATATCTGCATCAAATGGCTTGAAGGTTCCAAGTCCTACATGCAATGTCACTTCTTCGATTGCTATATCTTGTTCTTTCAATTGATTGATCACTGTTTCCGTAAAATGCAAACCTGCTGTTGGAGCTGCAACAGATCCATCTTCTTTTGCATAGACGGTTTGATATCGCTCTTCATCGGATTCTTCTGCTTCTCTGTTGAGATAGGGTGGCAGCGGAATATTTCCGATTTCTTCCAAAATCTGAGCAAGCGACACATCGTTAATCCATTCCAATGAAATCACTGCATCCATTCCGGATTTTTCCAATACATGTATTCTAAGTTGATGTACTTCATCCATTGTTGATAGAATCATTCCTGCAGATATCTTTTTCCCACCGATGATGCAATTCCATGTGCTATTTCCACTATGCATCATTGCCTCTGCAGCTCCTCCACTGAAAGGATTGGTAAGAAGTACTTCGGCATGGCCACCGGATTCTTTAAAACAATGAATGCGAGCATGAATCACTTTAGACACATTTACGAACATGAGTGAATGCTCCGGAATATAATCCGGAATATCATAAAAGTGTTGATGTATGAAAGGTTGTCCATCTTTCGGGACAATCAACAACTTACTTTGATCTCTTTCCTCCAAAGGATAAACGGCGATGCGTTCTTCGGGGAGTGTATAATCAACACTGTTTGGATTGAATGATTGTTTCATGATGAGCGTAAAAAAAAGCCCTGACGAACATCAGGGCTTTATAACAACATTTGTGTAGGTTATTATGAGCAACCGCTGGTTGTTCCGCAGTCTTCGCAAACGGTACATGAGCCATTTCTCTTTACGCGCATTGAACTGCATGTTGAGCATTGCTCACCGGTATACCCTTTTGCTTTTGCTTCGAACACTTTTTGTGTTCCATTTCCTGCGGCTACTTTTACTTTTGCAACTGCAGCTGTCAGTTCCGGTTCAGTGACTTCAATAACCTTCTTGCTTGTCTTAGCAGTGATTACTGGATTTCCAGCAGGTGATGTTGTTTTTGAAAATTCATCAACTGCTTGCACATGGACAAAGTCTGTGCGATTGAGATAATCATAGCCGAGTGAACGGAAAATATAGTCAAGTACAGAAGTTGCATTTTTGATTGCATCATGTCCTTGTACAGGACCAGCTGGTTCGAATCGAGTGAAGGTGAATGTATCAACCAATTCTTCGAGCGGAATTCCATATTGCAATGCTTTTGAAGCCAATACAGCAAAACAATTTAATAGACCTTTGAATGATGCACCTTCTTTATACATGTCGATGAAGATCTCACCAAGAGTACCATCTTCGAATTCTCCCGTGCGAAGGAATACTTTATGTCCACCAACATTTCCTTCACGAACGAATCCACGACGTTTTTTGGGCAATCTTCTGCGTTCTGCTCTGTGATAAACTCGTTCCACAATGCGTTCTTGTACATCTTTGGGTCCGAGTGTTTCATCGAGTGTATGTTCATCACCCAATACAATAACTTCATCAAGATCTTCATCATTTGATGCATTGAGTGGCTGTGACAATTTGGAGCCATCACGATAGAGCGCAATTGCTTTTACGCCTGTTTTCCAAGCTTCATGATATACTTCTCCAATTTCAGTGACTTTTGCCTCTGCGGGCATATTCACTGTTTTGGAGATTGCACCTGAAATGAATGGTTGTGCAGCAGCCATCATACGAACATGTGCCATGTGTTGAATATAGCGTTTGCCTTTTTTACCGCATTTGTTTGCGCAATCAAAAATTGCAAGATGTTCATCTTTGAGATGTGGTGCACCTTCAATGGTCATTGTACCACAGATGAAATCATTTGCCATTTCAATTTCATCCTTGCTGAACCCTAATTCTTTGAGCATGTCAAAAGAATAGTCATTGAGTTGTTCATCTGTGAAGCCGAGTGACTTGCAGAACTCCTCGCCGAATGTCCATTTATTGAATGCGAATTTCACATCAAAAACATTATCCAATTGATGTTCTACTGCTTCAATCTTTTCATCTGTGAAGCCTTTTTCTTTCAAGCTTTGCTTATTGATTCCAGGACATCCAATCAATGTGCCATGTCCTTTGCAATATTTTTCAATGTCTTCAATTTGTGATTCTGAATAACCAAGATTCACCAATGACTTTTGCACCGATTGATTCACAATTTTGAAATATCCACCACCTGACAATTTTTTGAATTTGACGATTGCAAAGTCAGGTTCAATGCCTGTTGTATCGCAATCCATCACAAGTCCAATAGTACCAGTTGGAGCAATAACGGAAACTTGGGCATTGCGATATCCAAACTCTTCTCCAAGAGCAAGTGCTTTGTCCCATGCTTGTTGTGCAGCTAGGAGTAAATCTTCTGAAACGAATGTGGAATCTATTCCCATCGGGAAGATTGTTAATGCCTCATAATCAGCATTTGGTGCATTATATGCAGCAAGTCGATGATTACGAATCACACGAAGCATATGATCTTTGTTTGCTTCATAACGCGGGAATGGATTTACATCGCGCGCCATTTCTGCACTTGCGGCATAGGATTCACCGGTCATGATTGCAGTGATTGCACCACACATTGCATATGCTTCAGGTGAATCATAAGGGATGCCATTGATCATGAGAATAGTACCGAGATTGGCATATCCCAAACCAAGTGTGCGGAAATCATAACTGCGTTGTGCAATGTTCTTTGATGGAAAATGGGCCATCAATACTGAGATTTCAAGGACGATGGTCCAAAGTCTTGTTGCATGTCGGAAATCATCGATGCGGAATGTTCCGTCTTCATCAATGAAAGTCCCAAGATTCAAACTTGCAAGATTACAAGCTGTATCATCAAGAAACATATATTCGGAGCAAGGATTAGAACCATTGATGCGACCATCTTCAGGACAGGTATGCCATTCATTGATGGTTGTATCATATTGCAAACCTGGATCTGCAGATTTCCATGCACTAAGATTGATTTTGTTCCAAAGGTCACGTGCTTTGACGGTGCGAGCAATATCTTTGCTTGTACGCCATGTGAGATTCCAATCTTCGTCATTCTCAACGGCATTCATGAATGCATTGGTGACTCGTACGGAATTATTGGAATTCTGACCGCTGACCGTAATATATGCTTCGGACTCATAATGAGTATCGAATGTTTCGAAGTTGAGTGCGGTAAATCCTTGCTCAACGAGTGAAAGAGCTCGATGAATATAACTCATCGGAACACCGCGATGCAGTGCATTTTGAATGAGTGTATTCAATTGATCATTGACTTTGCGATCTGCTCCATTGGCAACTGCTTCGTCAACAATTGCTTTCAAGAAAGTGGACGACACTTTGGAGCCCGCAACGAGGGATGCTACTTTGTCCTCCTCGCGAGCTTTCCATTCGATAAACTCCTCAATATCAGGGTGATCGATGTCTACAATCACCATTTTGGCCGCACGCCTTGTGGTTCCTCCAGATTTTATTGCTCCGGCCGCCCTGTCGAAGATCTTGAGGAAACTCATTAAGCCGGAAGAGTTGCCTCCACCGGACAATTTCTCGCCCTTGCCACGCAAATTCGAAAAGTTCGAACCGGTACCAGAGCCATACTTGAAGATGCGCGCCTCGCGAGTCACCAAATCGAAAATGCCTCCTTCATTCACTAAATCATCACTGACTGATTGAATGAAGCAAGCATGTGCCTGTGCTCTTGAATATGCATCTTGTGATAATGTCAATTTTCCGGATTTGGGATCCACATAATGGTGACCTTGCGCACTGCCCGTAATGCCATAAGCAAAATGCAATCCGGTATTAAACCATTGTGGAGAATTCGGTGCCGCCATTTGCTTGAGAAGCATAAAGGAAATTTCATCATAAAATGCTTCTGCATCTTTTTTGGAATCGAAATATCCATGCTTTTCGCCCCAGTGCCTCCAGCAACCGGCAAGACGATGTACAACCTGACGAATGGAAGTTTCAGGGCCTGTAACCTGATTTCCTTGTTCGTCAAGCTGTGGCGTACCATCAGCATTGTATTGCGGTACACCTGCTTTTCGGAAATACTTTTGTGTAAGAATGTCTGTGGCAACCTGTGACCACAGAGAAGGTACTTCTATATTATCCATTTGGAAAACCGTGGAACCATCCGTATTGCGCAATACAGATGAGCGCATGGTATATTCGCATTGGTCAAATGGGCTCTTTCCCGCTTGGGTAAAGCGTCGCACTATATTCATAAGAGTGCCTCTTCAGAATAAGATGTTTTTGGGGTAATAATGCTGCTTTCGGATCGGGGAAATCCGAAGGGCAAATTACACAAAAAACATGAATCACACATGTGATTCTTTATGTTATCAAACAGAAATTTCAAATACTAGTGAGGGAATGGCGTATTCCCGCGATTTTCAACGTCGGTGATTTGCTGTGGGGGGCAAAGACACCAAAATTTTCCTCTCCCGCAACCCTGCGAAGCGGAATTATTTGTGATTCCTAACTTGGAATTTTCACTCATTGGGAGAGGCAAATTCTTTATGCTGCTTTGCCGTGGTTCAAAACTACATTTTTCTCTTTCAAGAGCAATGCTTGTGGAAAACTTTCAAGAGAAAAAATATTGAAACTTGACTTGCTTTGAACTATTGATTTCATGCCTGTTGTAGGGTATTTTTTGGTCAAGCGATGGCATGTTTTCGTGATATATTTTTGAGTCATTTTTTTGATCATGATTTACCATGAAATCACATGCCTTTTTATTCGTCAATCGGATGTGGTTTTTGTAGTTTGTTGATGGATTTACGCCGAACATTTTCCTTTTTTTCTGAGATATTGCATTTGCATGAACATGAAATCTTTTCATAGATATTTTTTTGCCTTTTTCTTGCTCATTGGAGCAATTGTTGTTCAATTCAATGATATGAATGGGCAACAATTTGGTAAGAATAAGGTGCAATACCAGGATTTTTCTTGGAAATTCATCAAGACAAAACATTTTGATGTATACTTCCATGAGGAAGGGGAGTATTTGGCTCGTTATGCAGGGATACATGCTGAGCGTGCATTGAATTCAATTCAAGATCAACTTAAATATTCCATCAACAAAAGAATTTCACTCATCATTTATAATTCGCACAATGATTTTCAGCAAACAAATGTTGTGTGGGATTTCATGCCCGAAGGTGTAGGTGGTGTTACTGAATTATTTAAAAATAGAATTACACTTCCTTTTGAAGGACACTATGATCAATTCAATCATGTCATCCATCATGAACTTGTTCATGCAGTAATCAATGATATGTTTTTCGGTGGTTCTGTACAAAGTATGATGGCAAATAATATTCGAACGGAATTGCCTTTGTGGATGAATGAGGGCTTTGCTGAATATGAAAGCGCCGGTGGTTATGATACAAAGACAGATATGTTTATGAGAGATATTGCATTGAGTGAGTTCATCAAAGGGTTCGATAATTTAGAGGGGTATTATGCATATCGCGGTGGACAAGCTTTTTATTGGTATGTGTCAGAAAAATATGGTGAGAGAAAAATTGGTGAATTGTTAAATAGACTTCGCATTTCCGGAACACTCGATTTAGCATTTAAAGGTTCATTTGGAAAATCGGTTGAAGATTTTTCTGAAGAGTGGGTTCGTGAAATGAAAAAAAAGTATTTACCTGATTTGGATCGTTTTGAACAATTGGATGATATGGCAATTCGTATAACGAATCACAAGAAGGATCATAGTTTTTACAATTCATCTCCAGCACTTTCACCTACAGGTGATACGATTGCATTTATTTCAAATCGTGATGGACAATTCGGTGTGTTTTTATTGAGCTTGAGTAATCGCGATAAAGAACCCGAAGAGCTGATTAATAGTGGACGCGCGGTAGATTTTGAAGAATTGAATATCCTTACGCCTGGAATATCGTGGTCTCCCGATGGAAAAAAACTTGCAATCTCCGCGAAGTCAGGAGGTGAAGATGCACTCTATATCGTGGATGTGAAAACTGGCGATTATGTAAAACATGAATTCAGCATCAAAACACTCACATCTGCAATTTGGTCACCAGATGGCGCCACGATTGCATTCATTGGTACCGTCGCTGAACAAACAGATATTTGGCTCTTCGATGTTAGATCCGGAAGCATCATTCGTGCAACTGATGATGTGTTTTCTGATTCGCATCCTGTATGGTCACCCGACTCACGCACCATTTATTTTGTTTCGGATCGTGGTGATTTTGTGCAAGGACCTTACAAAGCTGAAGATATAGCAATGTGGAAACATGATCCACATATTTCTGATGTGTATCAAGTGGAATTGGAAACAGGGTTGATGGGGCGTTTGACATTTGATCCGAATTCTCAAAAAACTTCTTTGGCTGTAACAAACAATGGTGCTTCATTAATTTTTGTTTCTGACAATAATGGTATTGGTAATGTGTATGAGTTACAACTCGAAGCATCAAAAGTTATACCACGCACAAATTCTTTGAATGGAATCACGCAATTGTCGATGAGTATGGATGGATCTTCATTGGTATTCACTTCTCAAAATAATGGTGGATATGATCTGTTTCAAATGCGATATCCATTGGAAAGAAGAGCATATGATTCACTTCCATTGACAAAGTTTAAAATGTCAAAAAAAGATGGTGGATCAACTACGGAAAAACCTGAAACAGTTCAATATTCAATACCACAACAATTACAAGGATATGGAAGTGGGGTTGAAGTTGAATTTTCAAGACAACAATTGATACAGCCCAATCAAGATATTGCTCGATTTCCTGAACAAGAAATCAATTCACCCATTACAAGCATTGCTCGAGCACAAATGGAAAATGAGATAGCTGATCCTTTGAAAACACCTGCTCAGGATTATAAAATTACTTTTTCAAATGATGTGATTCTTGCAAATGCAGGAGTAAGTACTTTTTGGGGATATCAAGGTATCGCACAAATGTTATTCAGCGATATGCTCGGAGATCATCAAATTTATGTACAAGCAAATTTATTTTTCGATATCAGAAATAGCAATTTCTTGTTTTCATATTCATATCTACCTCAAATCATTGATTGGAATATAACAGCCAATCACAATGTCGGATATGGCTTGGTAAAAAGTGACAATGCTCCGGCATATTATTATTATAGATTTAGAAATTATGGTGTCGGTGGATTAGCTTCACTTCCAACTTCGCGATTTCGTCGCTTTGAACTTGGTATGCAGTATATGCATCTCAGCAAAGAAAATATGGAGTTCCCTCAGGAGCCTGTTACTTCTCGTGACATGATAGTTTCTCAAACCAATATGGTTTATGACAATACCATGCCCGGTTGGTATGGTCCTTCAAAGGGTACTCGATATTCAATGTCAGTGAAAGCAGCTCCGCGTTTACAAGATGATGGCCTTGGACTAGCTGTGATGAATCTTGATTTCAGACAATATTATACTCTTACCGACAATTTTCTCTTTCTTGCCGTGCGTGGTGCGGGTGGTTTGGGTATAAGCACAAACCCTGATCAAAATTTTTATTTTCTAGGTGGTATTGACAATTGGATCAATCGTTCATTTGCAGGTGGCACTCTGCCATTTAATAGTCCTGAAGATTTCGCATTCCTACAATATGCGCTTCCTCTTCGGGGATGGGATGTTAATGAACGATTTGGAAGAAAATATGCAATGATGAATGCAGAACTTCGATTTCCATTGTTTACCGCATTATTAGCCGGACCAGTGCCTGTTGTGTTTCAAGCATTTCAGGCTGCATTTTTTATGGACATGGGTACTGCTTGGTCAGATCAAGTTTCATGGAAATTGGCTCAGAGTGGAGATTATGCGCATTTCCGTTATCCTGATTCGGGTGACTTGCTCATGAGCGCAGGTGTGGGTATAAGAACATTTTTATTTGGTTTGCCTTTCCGTGTAGATGTGGCTTGGAGAAATGAACATCTGGGTTGGTCAATGCCACAATGGTTATTTTCACTTGGTGGAGATTTTTAAAAATTCTCTTCCTTGAATATTGCAGAACGAATTAGCATGCGCTCTTGGGGTGATGCGATATCTGGTTCTTTCGTTGAACGCATAAATGTATGTACTGGTTTTGTTTGAATCAATTGACCTTTATATACTGCGCATTGTAAAAAGAATGCTCTTCTTACTTCAGGTTTATAGGTTTGGTCGAATAGGAAATTCCCTGTACCATAAAATAGCATCTTGCCTTTATGCATACCTATTTCTTGAACGATATGTGCTTGGGAACCAATCAATATATCGGCACCCATATCGATTAGCTTTTTTGAAATTGTACGTTGTCGTTCATGGGGAACATATCCATCCACCTCGCTGAATTGTACGCAAGCGATAATCGTTTGTACGCCTTGTTGTTTGAGTGCTTGTATCATGTTTCTTGCTGTTTCCTCTGTATATCTATTAGCACCGGGTCCATTATCTGCGCATTCTCCAAGAGGACATCGCTCATTGAATCCTATCCAAGCTATGCGTGTTGAATCTTTTAAGGTGAGAACAAGTGGTTTCTCAGCTTCCTGTTTAGTTGCACCACCACCAAAAACATGCATATTATGTTGCTTATACCAATTCAAAGCTCGAAGATATGGTGAAACTCCGCGATCCAAATTATGATTGCCAGTTAGCTCTATGATATTAGCTCGTAATGCTTTTAATACATCCAAATGGTTTGTTTTTGTGAGGAAAGAGAGCTTCATTCCGGCATAGTTGCACGTATCATCAATGGATACTTCATTGCTGATATGAATGAGTTCGGGTGATTCAAAATATGGCTTGATATAGTGAATGTATTTCTCAATTGGATATTTGTCGAGATAAAGTCCTGTTGAACGCGTTAATGCGGTTACACCTGTATGCACATAAGTCGTGACATGATTCTGAAATGTAAAGGAGTGATTCGATCGCATAAAAAGGGGATATGATTCATGATTCGTGAAATAATCAATCGAATCAATCATCAAGGGAAGAAAGCGATTTGTCAATGAATCAATACTTGTCAAGAGTAAATCAGTATGCGAGCGATCATTCCATGTATTCAATGATTGCACATGTGGTGTTTGAATATTCCATTGTGACCGCACATGATCTTGGATATCGGATGTGATTGCAATCCTCCCGGATAGTAAACCCGAGATAATCTCTTCCTTGCTAATTGAACTGCGATCTTGAAGATATGTCCCAACAATAAATAATGGAATGCTATCATGCGATGGAGCATTCTTCACAACAATCTGTTGCGATGATACTCTTTCTTCACCCTTGCATGAAAGTAGTTGAATCAATACTATCAAATAGATAAATACATGCATGCCTGACTCCCAAATGACGGCTGCAATCTACAAAGGAAATCCGAAACCTGTTTATGGTGAAATAATTACAATATGAGATTGCAAAGAATTCAGATTATTGATATGAAGTATGTATGCTCCGCACTGTAGTGATGGACTATGCCATTCACCCGACTTCAATTCTTCATTGAGGATACAATTTCCAAGTAGATCGTACATGGAAATTCTGGTATTATCGCTCATATCTGTTAGAATGATTTGTTTGTCATTCGTGATAATTCGATGTATTTCTTTTGTGTCCTCGATTCCACTTGTCGTACCAGCATTTCTTACTGCCAATACTTTTAGTCTTTGTGTTTTGAGAGCATATGTCGTAATGCCATATCGTGAATCTAGATACCAAGCTTTGTCTGTTTGATTCAGTAATGTAGTTGAAGACCAGTACATTGTATTTGTTGTAGTTATCCCAAAGATTGGGTTAATGGAAGGGGAAGAGTGTGAAAGACTTGCCAGTGAAAACACTTCTTTTGCATTAGGCATCCGCCAATCTTCATGTGAACCAGCGACAGCTTGCTCTACAAATTGCAATGCTTGTTCCCAGTTCATGCTGTCAGCTGATGGACTTGGAAACCATTCTAAGTTTGTTTTCGCATCGATAATCGAACCATAATCTGTTCGTGAATATTGCACTGGCAATATGGGCGGAATATTTACATCTCGTACTATGCGTGTGTGGATTTTTTTTGTACCACCTGCAGAAATCGTTTCTTTTTTTAAGTGATTTCCAATTCCACCGCCGGCATTTGTCACCCATACTTTTGTTGCATCATTGTATTGCGGAAGATTTGTCCACCAATATTCAGCAGTAGAAGGAGAAAATGCTGTCATATCAAGTGGTGGTCTATTCTTACTAAAATTGAATATTGAATATGCTTCCAATGGACTTGGCAAACGCCAATCAGTGAATCCTCCAAGTGTTGCTGTGTCTGCATAGAGCAGTGCCAGTTCATGTGTCATTTCTCCAGCATCAGTCTTCTGCCATTGTAGGCCCGTTACATTATCCAATACAATACCGTTTTTTAAATCGGTATAACTTGGTGGATTAATGACATAATCTGCATCCTCACCTGGAACATTGGTATAGCTGGTATTTTGTCCTGTATCAGGGAGATCTTTCATTGTCTTGCGAATTTCTTGGGCAACTATGCCATTAAAACACAAGAATAGGATGATATAAAGAATACTGTTCATGGTTTGTGCATGATGGCATGCATGGAATTGTATGGAAGAATATTCAAAAAGTATAAACCAGTATTGAGTCCATTCATGTGCATGATATCACCTTGCTGTTCACGAATCAATCTCCCTTGCATATCATAAAGATGCAAGGCCAAGAGTGATTGCATATCACTGTTCATTTGAACTTGAATGGTTTGTCCATCATATGTATAATGAGATTGCACAACTTCTTCTTGGACAGAACTAGTTGGTATCGTGCAAATCGGATTGCCTTTATATGTATTGGTTCTATTTCCATTCTGATCATTGAACACATATGTATAATTCCCTTGAGGAGTCCATGAATAATCAAGCGAATATGTTTGTCCATTCAATGTATATTTCAACCCATATCCGGAATTTGTTCCATTTGGTGTCAATGCAGTGAGTGTTGCACCTTTTAATGGAGTAAGTGCCGGACGCACTCCTTTTGCTGCTGCTTGTGGAATAAGTTGATATGTTGAATCTTCTGTGACTTGCCCTGCAAATGAGGCAATCATATATGGAGCAGAATTTGTTCCATGATAATGATAGACACCGGATGCATCAGCATGACCATGATGACTATCAAGTGTGTTCATTGCTGATCCATCAGGTTCAAGCGCACCATAAATTGCGAATCCATCGAAGGCATATGCTATTGGTTTTGAAGTCGAAGTGAAGGCATAAAGATGCACAGGTGCAATATGATAATGATAATCATCCGCTCTTCCGGAATGCCCACCAAAATCATCCAATTGTCCATCTAAGAAAGCATCTATTCCGGTATTTGTATATGGATTGAAAATGGGAATGCCATTAATTGCAATCGCAATGGCACCTCTTGTAAAATGTTTTTGATCTACTGGAATGGAGTTCTGAGCCATGACAGGGTTCAGAGGGATACTCCAAGCATTTGCATTGAGATAGCATTGTGGAATTGGTACCTGCTGCTGCCAAGAACGAATGCCTTTCATCATCTCATGTGTTTTGGCAATGCCTATTGACCCAACTCTGAAATATGTCTTGTCCCAAGAAGTAACAACTTCACTTTTGAAAGGAGTAAATGCAGAATCAATGGTCAATGGATTTGTTTCGACCATTGTCAGAGCTTCATATCCATTATTGAATCCATAACCTATTAAACCAAACAAGGCGATGCCAGACATCATTGCTACTCTTGGTGCATAAGGTTTTGCTATGAGTAATCCTGAAAACAATGCTATTCCAAGAAGTACAAGTGCAAGTGGAATGTCTTGAGGAATATGTTGTTGGATTGGCTGAACAAATTCCTGATTACGAGGAAGATTTATAAGTCTGATAGCTTCATACCGTTGATCTACAAAGATCCGATCTTTCTTGCTCAGTGTCTGATAAGGTACTGAAATCATGTCATGATTTCTTTCGATATAGACCATTCCATCTTTCATGAAAGAAAGAGCGCCTGATATGTGATGATTGCCACTCTTCCATTGTCTGTCATGAACATTGACTTGTCCATGCTTGTGAGTGTTATGAGCAAAGATGTTTGATGAAAGTACTATCGCAAAAGCGAATAGGCTAATTGTGAAATGTTTCATGTTGTTCTATTCAAAATGTTCAATAAGACATGATGCATTGCTTGAAAAATAAGGGGATGCCTTGCGATTCAACCATCATCAAAATGAGATAATTTCCAATTGGAAGATTCATGGGTATTTCTGCTGGAGAATGTTTATCCAAGAATGGAATCGGATATGATCCAAGATTTTCTCCAATTACTGAATACAAATGTACATTCACATGTTCATGTGTTGTTGAACTTGCAATGCGAATGTGCTTATCTTGAACTTGCACATCAAATGAGGGAACATCTATCATATTATCAAGTACAGAAGTTATACCCGGAACTACTTTGCGTAATAAGACAAGATTATCTACCACAAGGTTTGATGTCCAGATAAATTGATTCTTTCCCCAAAATGATGTGAAATTTGTCCAAGCCGGAAAATTGACTCCAACCGTTGCTGGAGCATAAACAACTGCTTTTGGCCAGTCCATATCATTGAATGAAGAATTCATCCAGTCAGCTGGTATGGGATAATGGACGGCATAACATGAATCTGCGCAAGAGATATTTCTTGGTAGTTGATATGTATATCGGGTATTGTCTGATTTGGTTTGCACAGAATCAGGTGATGTGATTGGACTAATGTAAAATACTTGAGACTTCCATGAAGCATCAGTTACCGTTCCATCACTAAATACAGCAATGATGCCACCATCTCCGGCATGATAGGGATTTCCATTATTATTTTCTGAACCCAAGCCGGGTAATTCTTCCCAATCAACAGCTTTGATTGCGATGGTATAGGGTTTCTTTACTTTAAATCTTGCAATAACAGAGTTAAATGGTGTGAATGGTACTGGATCTGTACCAATGAATTGTCCATTGATATAGAGTTCACAATAATTGTCACATAATATATATCCTGTAATCACTTCGCCATCAGCATCAATAGTGGTAACTTCCATCGATTCAATATTGACTTGCGACATTGATGTTGGTGTAACCGATGCACATTGATTGTAAAAATTGTGCAAGCGTTTTCCTGTTGTAAATTTTGTGTCTGCGGGAACAAGAATCGTTGAACCATTTGGCCCGGAAAAAGTCCCAAGTGCTGCTGGCCGAGAACCTTGACATCCCGGTGAAATATCAGTAGATACAATGGTTGCTTTACCTTTTGTAACAAAAGGAATTTCTGCGCTAGCAGTTTGTAGGGAGATTAGGGTGCAGAAAAACAGTAATGTAGTTTTCATTGAGATCTATATATAATTTTACATCCAAAAGAATCTATCATTTCTTGAGGTATTTGTTTACCGGATAGAATCGCATCTGCTGTATTCTTAAGATGCGATGTTGCCAATTCAGGATATCTTCCATTATCATCAATGATACCTTGATACACAATATTCCAATTACCTGCATACTTCTGAATGATGAACACTTGCGGAGTATATGCAGCTTTGAACATGCGTCCAATACTCTGCGTATAATCTTGCAAATAAGGAAATACAATTGAATCTCGCAGAACCTTTGCTCGCATTTCTGATAATGTTTCCTCTTCATATATGGTAGAATCCATTGGATTCACAGCAATGAGTGGTATGCCCAATGGTTCATACATGCGATGAAATTGATTCATTCGTTCGATGTATAACTCAGCAAAGGGACAATGGTTACATGTAAAGACAATTGCAATTGCCTTGGCATTTGGAAATTGTGAGAAAGAGAATTCTCCCCCTTGGGCATTGGGTGCAGTGAATGGGGCGATAGCCTTTCCAATGACAGTTTGTTCAGATGCTTGAAGTGAATGAAAAGTCAGACATGAAAGCAAGGTCAATATGAAGAATTTTAACATTATTTAACAAATGAACGCACTATGACCTGTTTCGTTTTCATATCTGTCAATCGCATCGTATAAAATCCTTTCGCCAATGAACTGATATTAATGGGTATATCTTTTTCAGGCTGGGGAAGCATCATAACGGTTTTTCCATTCACATTGTGGATGCTTACATAATACAATTCAATGTTTTTTGAGTCAATGGTAATGATATCATTCGCAGGATTTGGATATACTTGCACAGCGGAAAAATCAGCAACTTCTTCTTGAATTGTTGATGGTGATACAACGACAAATTGTTGCATCATTCCACCATCTTCATGATTTGAAAAATGACAATGATACATGAATGGATGAAGTGGATCTGCATAATCATCAAATCGTGCTATGAATGTAGCAGATTCATTTCTTGGGAGATATAATACATCTTTCCAACCTTTTTCATGATCACCAACAGAAGATGCATTACCATTTCTTGCTATGATATTGAATTGCACATCATGGATGTGAAATGTATGACCAAATACATTGCTATTTGTGACTGTCCATGTTTGGGTGCTATTCATAGGAATTGATTTATCAACCCTACTTATATTGAAAATCCCACCTGAAAAATGAAATGGAGCAGGAGTATTTGGTACGCCACCCATAACGCGAATGTCTTGACTTCCTGTTGCAGATGCTGCATCAATTTGTGAGAAAGGTATGAGTGATTCAGGTATGGATATTATTGCATTTGTTTTAGATTCACCAAAGTTGATATGTAGCATAGTAAAGTTTTTATTGTTGAGCAAACTTCCAAATGGACCATTTGGAGCAGGCTCTCCTCCTGGAAAACCAAATGGTTGATTTGCATTATATGCCATGAGGTCTATACTTGTTCCAAGCACATCTTTTGTACAATCAACCAATATCTCATACCGCTCTCCAACTGCGATATGAAGCCGTTTTACGGGTAATGGTTTCTCTTTCAAACCTCCATCTGTTCCAATCACATAAAATGTTCTATCATCACTAAAGCCAATATTATATGATCGTTCAATTTCTGCATTCAGAATACGGAGTCTGACAATTTGTTTTGGGAATGTGTATTGAGCATTATGCACACCATTAGCCAAAAGATAATCACCATAAGCTGTGTTTTGCACAGTGAATTGATTATTGGCATCATATCTTCTACTTGTAAAAACCAAAGGGATATCATCAATGCCATATGTTCTTGGTAAAGGCAAAGCCGATTCTTGTTCATCATTGACAATCAAAAAACCACCAATACCTTTTGAAACATGTTCAAGAGTCATTTCATGCAAGTGTGGATGATACCAATATGTTGCTGCATTGTTTTTGACTTTCCAATAAGGCTTCCAAATGGTTCCAGGCGGAATAACTTGATGAGGTCCACCATCCATCACAGCAGGTAAATGTAAACCATGCCAATGTAATGTAGTACTATCATTCAAGTTATTGATGACAGTCATCTTTACGGTATCACCT
>RGCF01000161.1 GCA_009919265.1 Bacteroidota bacterium
CGATTACCAATGCAACCATTGCTTCCCGAGAATAAAGAACGATTGAAATTGGCTTTGAAAAAAGCAGGAATACTATAAAAAAATGGCTCTCTTTCGAGAGCCATTTCTTTGTGCGGGATGGAAATCCCCCGAAGGGAATTTCACATGTATTAATAATCCATGCCGCCATGAGGCATAGCAGGCATTGGCTTTTCAGCTTCGGGTTTTTCAACGATTGTTGCTTCCGTTGTGAGCAATAAGCTTGAAACAGATGCTGCATTCTCAAGAGCAACTCTTGATACTTTCGTTGGATCGATAACACCGGCTTTGATCAAATCTTCATATTGTTCAGTGCGTGCATTGAATCCATCTGAACCTTTCCCTTCCTTGATGCGATTTGCAATCACGGATGCTTCCAAACCGGCATTCGTGACGATTTGACGAATTGGTTCTTCAACTGCACGACGAATGATTGCAATTCCTGTGTCTTGATCATGATTGTCGCCACGAAGACCTTCAAGAACTTTTACTGCGCGCAAATAAGCAACTCCACCACCGGGAACAATACCTTCTTCTACAGCTGCGCGTGTTGCATGTAATGCATCTTCAACGCGAGCTTTCTTTTCTTTCATTTCTACTTCTGTTGAAGCACCGATTTTCAATACTGCAACACCACCAGAGAGTTTCGCAAGACGCTCTTGCAATTTCTCGCGATCATAATCACTGGATGTTTTTTCAATTTGTGATTTGATTTCATTGATGCGTGTTTTGATATTGTCTGAAGAACCAGCACCTTCAACGATTGTAGTATTGTCTTTGTCAATCGTTACTTTCTTTGCAGTACCAAGATATTCAACAGTTGCAGTATCAAGCTTATATCCTTTCTCTTCGCTGATTACGGTACCACCGGTGAGAATGGCAATATCTTCGAGCATTGCTTTACGACGATCGCCAAAACCTGGTGCTTTGACTGCGGCAACGCGCAATGTTCCACGAAGTTTATTGACAACCAATGTTGCAAGTGCTTCGCCTTCGATGTCTTCAGCAATAATGATGAGTCCACGACCTGATTGCGCTGTCTTTTCAAGAATTGGTAAGAGATCTTTGATTGCGCTAATTTTTTTGTCATGAATCAAAATGAATGGATTCTCAAGCGCAGCTTCCATAGTGTCTGCATCTGTCACGAAATATGGTGAGAGATAGCCACGATCAAATTGCATACCTTCAACCACATCCATAGATGTTTCTGTACCTTTTGCTTCTTCAACAGTGATAACGCCATCTTTCCCAACTTTTTCCATCGCATCTGCGATCAAAGTTCCGATGGTTTCATCATTGTTTGCAGAGATTGTACCTACTTGTGCAATTTCTGTTTTGCCTGTGACTTCACGACTCATCTTTTTGAGTTCTTCAGTGAGTGTTTTGACTGCCAAGTCAATTCCACGCTTCAAATCCATTGGATTTGCACCTGCTGTCACATTCTTCAAACCTTCTCTCACGATTGCTTGTGCAAGTACGGTAGCAGTGGTTGTACCATCACCCGCTGCATCACTAGTCTTTGACGCAACTTCCTTTACCATTTGTGCGCCAAGATTTTCAATCGGATCTTCTAGTTCGATTTCTTTCGCAACGGTTACACCATCTTTGGTAACTGTTGGTGAACCAAATTTTTTGTCAATAATGACATTGCGACCTTTTGGTCCAAGCGTCACTTTCACTGCATCGGCGAGTTGATCTACGCCACGCTTGAGAGCTGAACGCGCTTCTACGTCAAATGTTATGATTTTCGATGCCATAGTTATAACCTCTTAATTAGAATTCAATTGAAATGATCACTTTGTCAATACTGCAAAGATGTCTGATTCACGCATGATGAGTAATTCCTCACCATTGACAGAAACCTCTGTTCCGGAATACTTTCCATATAGCACTGCATCGCCAACTTTAACTTGCAAAGCAGATACTTTGCCATCATCATTGACTTTTCCTGGACCAACTGCAATCACTTCACCCTGCATCGGCTTTTCTTTTGCCGTATCAGGAATGATGATACCACCTGCTGTTACTTCTTCAGGCTTTGACGGGCGCACGAGTACTCTATCGTGCAAAGGGGTCAAGTTCATTCGAACCTCCAAAAGATGAAAAATTGTATTGAAATAATGGACAATATAAGGTATTAGCACTCTAATCTGATGAGTGCTAAGGGTGGCTTTGACGAAGCTAGAGGGCGTATTATTGTGTAAATGTGGATAACTTTTTTCAAGTATGGCATAATTGGGGAAATTTTGTATTTCTATCCATAGAAACAGCAACTTTTCCACATCGAGAAATCCCTTCGAATCCGTATCTTCGTGCGCAGCAAAGAGGAGATTCAATGAAAAAAACAACTTTATCTTCGAGCAATACCGGGGCTTCACCGGATCTTCAGAGAGCATTGGACATGTTGTGGACAGAGATCCGTAGACATGCAGATGCCTATAATTCCTTAAAAACTGAACATGCTGAGCTTGAACAACAAATGTCAAGCACGCATAAAGTGCGTTCAATAAAAGAAAAAGAACAAGAGAAAGTTTTACAAGAGCAAAAAGTTCTGAGTGATAGAGTCAAGGCATTAGAGAGAAGTTTGCAGCAAAGTGCTGGATTACAACAATCTTATGATGCATTGCAAACAGAAATGCAGGCTCTCAAAAGACATTCCGCAAAGTTTGATGAAGAATTGGCTTTGCGTCAAAGTCAAATTGAAATATTAGAAGGAAAATTATCTCAAAGTGGATCCATGGATGCATCTATGCGTTCTGCCATATCCATTTTGATGAAAGAAGCACTGGATCTTGTGGAATTTCCACAATCAGATGAAGAACTTCAGAATATTGTGCAAGCAATTCAAAAACATATTTATGGATTGAGAATAGATGCACAAGATAGATTGGAAGAGCTTCAAGCATTAAAAAATGATTCAAAGAAATCAACCAAAAAATCAATTGCAAAAGAAAGTAATGCAGATGCTTTACTCAAGGAAATTGAAGAGTTAAAAAGTGAAAACAAAGAACTCGTTCGTGCATTGAAGAATCTTGAGAAATCAGATCAGTCTGCAGGAACATCAACTGAGTTCGAAGCAGAGATTAAAGATTTGCAATTGCAACTTGACTTGAAACAATCGGACATCGAAGCCCTTACTGATCGATTAAAACAAGCCGAAGATCAACTTGATGATGAAAAAGAGAAGAATCGCGAATTGAAAGATCAACTCATTGCGCTTCGAGATTTGAACCCCGATGCGGCTGATCGAAAATCTTCGCTTGAATCTTCCATAGAGAAATTGCGACAAGAGCGAAGCGATCTTCAAACGCGTATTGAAGAACTGATTGCTTTGCAAGAAGAAAAAGATGAAGTGATTGATGCACTCCGATCAGCGAAAGGAGATTTGTTTGATGAAGCTGGTTTTACTTCATTGAAAAAAGAAAATGCAATGTTGAAAGCAGAACGATTGCAATTGTTAGAAAAATTTGAAGAATTGGAACAAAGGCTTGAACAAGCGTTGAATAGATAATTGAAGGAATACTACAGAATGAAAACAACACGGTTTCATGCATTACATAAAACTCTTGGCGCAAAAATGGTCTCTTTTGCAGGCTTTGAAATGCCAATTCAATATCCTGCGGGAATTATTGCCGAACACATGAGCGTGAGAACCAATGTGGGCGTTTTTGATGTGTCACATATGGGTGAAGTTGAAGTACGCGGACCCCAAGCTCTGGACTTCGTTCAAAAAATTTCTATCAATGATGCCTCGAAACTTGTTCCAAACAAAGCACAATATTCCGCCATGTGTTATCCTGATGGTGGCATCATTGATGATATGTTGGTTTATCATCGCGGTGATCATTATATGCTTGTGATCAATGGTGCATGTGCCGACAAAGATATTGCATGGATGCATGAACAAGCTAAGGGAATGGATATCACACTTACAGATATTAGTGATGAAATTAATTTGCTAGCAGTTCAAGGACCCAAATCAATTGAAGCCTTACAAGGGTTAACCGATACAAATCTCTCTGAGATTCAATATTATGGATTTGCTGATGGGAAGCTCTCCGGGATTGACATGATTTTGTCGAGAACCGGATATACAGGCGAACTTGGATTTGAATTGTATTTCCGAGGAGATGAATCTGTCTGCGAGCAAGTATGGCATGCACTCTTCGAAGCAGGAAAAGCATATGATATGCAACCCGTCGGTTTGGGTGCAAGAGATACTCTTCGACTTGAGAAAGGATATTGTTTATATGGAAATGATATCAATCAAGACACCAATCCACTTGAAGCAGGACTTGGCTGGATCACAAAACTTGCAAAAGGTACGTTCAATGGTTCTGATGCAATTGCCAAAGTGAAAGAACAAGGTCCATCCAGAAAATTGATTGCATTCAAAGTTGTGGCTGAGAAATTCATTGCTCGTCAACATTATCCTATTCATCATGGTGGCAATCCAGTTGGTGAAGTCACTAGCGGCAATATCTCTCCTATTATGAATGTTGGCATTGGTCTCGGTTATGTACCAACTGCGCTTGCAGAACCTGGAACCATTATTCACATCGCAGCAAGAGGCAAAGAGTTTGATGCAGAAGTGGTGAAATTGCCCTTTGTATAAACTGAAATCGATATAAAAAAAGCCTCGCACCCGAAAGTGCGAGGCTTTTTTGTATATGGATCTTGCAATCATCTTGCGATGATGAACTGACCACTTGTTTGTGTTTGATTGCCAATGATGCGGAACATATAAGAACCTGTTGACAAACCATTCACTGCAAAGGAAGTTGCATTATTATCAATGGTGATAGTGTATTCTGAAATCAACATGCCCATTGCAGAGTATACCTGTACTCTTGCAGGACCATTGAATTCCAAACCTTTCACATTGATTATTGAAGCAGCCGGATTCGGATAGACATTATCACCTGTGATCATGCGATCATCTGCAGACAATGTTGAGCTACCCATTGTAATAGCACTATTCACTGCTTTTGCTGTCACATAATCTGTTGATACTGTACCAAATGCTGGCTCAAATTCAACCATGTCTGCCATGAGTGTGAATGTACCTTGACCCAAGTCAACCATTGCATAAGCACCTGCATTATCTGACATAGCATAATCTGCAATGTCACTATTCTCATCCAATGCATAAATCAATGCACCGGTCAGATTTTGTTCTGCAAGAGGTGAATCTGATTTCTGCATAGCTCCACGACCTTTGATGATTCCATCAACGCGTGCAGCGCCTCTCTTACCGAGAACTGGACGAAGACGAACATCAAATACCAAAGCAATCATTGCATCACCAACTTCAATCTTTGTGCCTTCTTTCCATGACATAGCAGCAAAGCCTGTGCTTGTATAGAAGCCTGGAGCATATGATCGAGTGAATGGAATTCCTTGCAATACATAGATGCCAGGTTGAATATTCTTGATCATTGCATTACCCAAAGAATCAGTTTCAACACTGATTGCACCGCCTTTGACAGGTTCTTTTCCATTTGCTGGAATTGGGAGCAAAGTAACGCGTCCTTTGATTCCAACATTATTTGTGTCTTTCAAAGAAACAGCCAAGCCATTATTGTAGACAGCTTTTTTAGGTAATGTAAAATTGATAACCATAACATCAGTTACAGTGAAGCGTGTTGCTTCATTTGCATTCTGTTTGCCATCATAATAGATATGACTATGTGTTTTTGCCAATGTCTCATTTGGCATTGCCATGCCGATATATGTCATACCAGCAGGAACTTCGATGCGATAATTACCAAGATCATTTGTTTTGGCAATGAATTTCATTCCACCATCTTTACTGCCACCATTTGCTTCGACAACCAAGAAAGAAACCATTGAATTTGGAACTGGATTTCCTTCACTATCCTTTACTTGTCCTTCAATTGCTTTATATGCAGGCTTTTCATTCACAGTCACTGAAGCAAAGATTTGTGTAATCTTATCACACACTGCTTTGAGTTCAATTGCATTAGCCATCTCAATTGCATTCTCAAACCATTCTGCAATGAAACCATCTCCCTCGAAACGGATTTTATATGTACCCTCACGAACCATGAGCATCCATTGTCCATTTCTAACATATGTTTCATAAGATGATGGGCCGAGATTATCTTTTTCAAGTCGAATAGCTTTTACTTTACCACTGACAATTGCTTTGCCTGCATCATCTTTCAACAAACCTACAAACTTTGCACATGGTGGTGTAGCAGGTGTTCCATCGCAATTACTTTTCACTACAATTGTAAATCCTTGATCTGCGACCAAGGTATCATTGCCTTTTACAAATACTGCTTTGATTTTTACAGGATATGATCCCTCTTTTGTTGGGGTCCATGTAAAACGACCTGTCTTAGCGTCAATTGACATTCCATCGAGGGGACTAATCAATGACCACATTACCATGCCACCATCAGCTGGAACTTTGGCAACAGCTTCATACACAAACAATTTATCGATGCATGCGATTTCTTTTGGTTTGGATACAATTTCAAATGATGTTTTAACTTGACTAACAACAAGTTTGTATTCTCTAACCGCAACAGAATTTGGAGCATCATTCATCTTTGATGTTACGATAATCACATATGTTCCTGCAACTGGATTTGCCCATTCGATAAGACCTTTTTCAGAAATGGTCATACCGGCAGGATTACGCTCCAATGAATAAGTAAATCCACCCTTATAACTGTCGGGATATTGAAGCTTCACTTGAAACTTATATGATGTGCCGGCTTGAATTGTCTGCGTTGAAGGATCGATGATAACTGCAAATGTTGTAGGCACTTCTCCACGCACTGTGATTGCAATCTTTGTAGAGGGCTCGCTTTGAGCGCCACCTGCTCTTGCAATGACATAAAACTTGTGAGTTCCTGCAGGTACATCTTTTAATACCGCTTCTGTTTTCCATGTTTCAATGATAGCCTTGAAATCAGTTGAACCATTTGCTGTCAAACTTGCCATATAGACAACATATTGGATATTGGTGTCGCTAGATGGTGCAACCCATGAAAACT
>RGCF01000162.1 GCA_009919265.1 Bacteroidota bacterium
TACAATTATAATAAATAAACAGATTATATTCTTTCCTAAACTATTCAATCATCTGGAGAAGGAAGTCTGCTTGTTCGTTGACGGGTAATTTGTCTGGAAATCAAACCTAGTGAAATAAGTGGAATCGCAATCGTCAAAAAAACCGCGATAGCAGCAATAGCGAGGGCCCAACCAACAAACGGAATATACCAGAGCACAATAATAACAACAATCATAATAACCAATATAATGACGACAAGCTCATAAATAGACCCGATGAGAGAATAAAATGACCATAATACACCGATAAATGTCAATAAAAATGTCGCTAATATACCTTTTATTTTTTCAAAGAAGTCCACCATCTTTATTAACATCTTTTGTATCGGGATTACGACATTTTGAATTCGATGAAATATCGATAAGAAAATATCCTTAAGAGCATCGCGCATACGATTGAATAAGAGCCGGATTTTCTCAATCACTTCTAAAATATTCTTGAATATCTTCACAACAACATTGAATATCTGGTATACCATACTCATTCTGCTATCATAAATACCCTTTGTTACTTTTGTCCCGCATTCCATAAAGTTCTGTTTGGTATACTCCAGCGGACTTACCCCTTCTGGAGCGTTAATCCATCCAGCAAACGGCATAACATCTGGGCGGCATCTATATTCGGGCCAATCACGCTTTACTTCAAGTAACTTGTTCTGGATTTGATAGTATGTGACTGCCGACATAAATAAGAATATCACGACACATACCTTAATAATATCAATCCCATACCGACCTGAAAATGTTTTATCACCGTATAGATAATTCACTCGTTCAAATATCGGTTTTTTCTTCATTTTTTCGACTTCTTCATTGTGTTCAGCACTCCCTTCGCTGCCAAAATCTTTTATGATAGATAATAATGATTTTCCGGAGATTGATTTGATTTTACTCAATGTCTTTTCGCCGATTGCTTTTGACAGACCATTTGTATTGACTAAATTATTGATTGTGCTGAATACAGCGGAAAATATATCCGCCATAATATTTTATCGTATATACAGATATATTTTACATATATTTGTATATTCACCGTTCGTTCGATAAACCTAATTTCTTAGGATAAAAACGACAGATTTCTATTCAACTGTTTCGGCATTCCGTGCCCAAACATCACCATATAGATAAGAACAATGGCGGCAATGGCAATCGACCGGTCTTCCGCAACAAGCGCAGGTTGATTGAAGAAGAACCGCATCACCAAATAAATGACAGCACCGATTAGGGCGGAGTGTGCCAACATCATTGACCCTCGTTCGTATGACATTATCGTGTATTCTTGTTATAGTAATGTCATAGATTATAATATTGGTGGGCGGGCAGGCAGCACCCGATTAGCTTCGTCCGAGTGACCGAACCATTTGTCCAAACACACCACCCCATAAACTCTTCATCGTCATAATTGCGCTTGACATAATAAACATCAGTGTCGCGAATATACCGGCCAATTTATTCACTAAATCTCTCATCGCGATAATAATCCGCTGAAACCCTATCAAAATATTGGAAAATACGGCGAAAATGTTTTTAATCGTGAAAAGAATTTTATCACGCAGTTTCCCGATGAAATTGCGAATACTTTCCGTGTCTTTGACGATTTTACTAGCGACACCCCCGACCAGCGAAATTACGTGGTTGAGAGGCAACATTAGATATGACATATAACTGCTTTGTGTAGTTTGGATACACTGCATAAAGTTGTCGCCGACATCGTGTCCGAACAATTTGGCAAATGGCATCACTGCTGGACTACAACGGTATAATGGCCAGTTGTCTTTTACTTTTTTCATACCAATCGCTAAAACATTGGAGAGGTATAGTCCTAGAAATACGACGATAATTATAATTGTAAAAACGATATCTGTGGATTTCATAACAGACGCTCGGCGCGACGCAAATACTTCGTCTTCAGTTATATTACCCGCATATAATAACTGTTACGGTATTCCGCTGATGGCGGCGGTGTCTATGAAAACACTTTACCCAACGCCTTTTTCATCTTATAAACAATCGTAGAAGTAAGCGAATATTTTCTGTGAGAATGCCTACGATGGTATGTCTTTCGTCGACGTCCGCCGCTTTGTCCAGTAACATAAGCATCATTAATGCTATTGGATTGTGCTTGATTGTATATGGATGTAAATGCCGCGTTTTGTGTGCCGGAACACTGAGACCCGCCGCTACATGTGCTTCCGACTTGTGGAACAGGAATTCTCTCGCCATCTGAACCGCCATTTTGTTGATACTTGCGGCCTTTATATGTTCGAACAAATGATACACGCTTTCCCGTTCCTTGCTTTTGCTTCCGCTTCCCTGCCCGCTTCCGACGACTTCCGCCGGTCAATGTATTCACCGCGGATAATTGTTCTTGTTGTTCTTTTACAGCATTCAACGCGTTTTGTGGAGTGGCAATACTTGCCGGAACTTGAATCGGTGCTGCTTCATAACTCGGTGCTTGGGGTGTTTGTTGAATATTGAGCGTCATTATGTATATATATACCCGCGAATAAAAACGACACCATTCGCGTTTGAATAAAGTCTAAATACTATTCGCGTAATATATACATAAACAATTAACAACGATGGACTCAGAGCAACGCATTCACCTTCAAAAACTCGTTGAGGCGAACGGGACGGAAGACCATACAGAAGTCATTCGCCGTGTGAAACACAGTTCGCAAATTTACACGGATGTCAATACGATGATAAAACTAAAGCACGAATATGGGCGTTTAGCAAAATCAAACCCGAAACAATTCGACGCGATTTGTGTCTCTCGATGTGCCTTTTTATTCACCTATTACACGGATTTATACAATAAGTTGAAGAGCGGCGAAATTGACCTAAAGCTCCTCTTTCGAATGATACAAATCTTACGAGATATTGAAGAGGGAAAATTAGACCAACACGAGGGGTCATTTGAAGTTGGTAAAATTTTGAAGAGTATTTATGTGGACAGTGCTCTGAAGCGGTCAGAGAATTTAGACGCGGAGCAGGCGAAGAAGGAGAAGCAGACGGCGACAAAGGCGGCGAAAAAGACGCGGCCGGCAATTCCAGAGAAGAAGCTGACTTGGGCGGAGTTCAAAGCGGCGGCAACGGCAACGGCGACTACGCCCCCCGTGCTGGATTCATAAAAACGATATACCCGTTCAAGTAGGTGGCAAAAGACACCCACGCGAAATACGGGACGAGTAAATACGCCGCGAGGCGGCTCACCGGATAAAACGCACGAATATTAAGCGCGATGAACGATAACATTGCTAAAATAACGACAAAACTCAGGTCGGGGCGCTGGAAACGAAAGAATATCTGAGACCACGAGAGATTCAGGACCCACGCGGCGCAATAGTAGAAGAAACCGGGAGAACGGACGGCGGCGCGAATTGTCGTGGTGGGTGACGAGAGAAAGACAACACCAGAAGCAATGATGAGTGCGTATAAAATCGTCCATGCGATGGGGAAGACCCAACTCGGCGGGGTGAGTGGAGATTGATTTAGTGATTTATACCATTTGGAGTTAGCGTCGGGGGATGTATCCATTGTAAAATATAATAATAATATAATATATAAAAATATATGTCACGCGACGACACAGCTAGACATTCGAGTTTCGGTAATGAACTCCCATCAAGTAGTCTAAATAGTGCAGAGGCAACACGGCTTGATGAAATGAATTTCGGAAAACGCGTTGAACCGGAAGATGAGCAAATAAGAAAACAAGAATTAAATGAATATTTAGTAAAGATAATAGATACTAACGAAATAAAAAAAATTAAACCAGCCGAAGTCGGCAAGTGGTTTTTTGATAATGTTACACAACGGTTAAAGGATTACGATACATCGAGCGAACCAATAAAGACGAACTATTTAATAATACGTCAACAAGCAATAAACCGTCAAAAGCAATCAGCTGGTTCAAAGATAAGAAAATCAACCCGAAATTTGCACAAATCCAAGTGTAATAAATGTAAACGCATTAAGAATAAATCAAAGAAATCCAAACGAGTATAAAATTGATTCCGTATGTTGTATATCCTACTACAACATACGCAATTATAACCAATGCCACCTAAATTCAAAATCAAACCTCCTTCCGCTGCCTCGGCTCGTCCCGCCTCCGCTGCTGCCTCTGCTCCGGCTCGCCTTCGTTCCAGCGGTCGCACCCTCGTCATTGTGTTTAGTGATTTATACCATTTGGAGTTGTTCATATGTGATTATATTAAACCATTGGATATTAAAACACCGTCCTTTATGAGGGGATGAGGGGTGAGGGGTTGTTTTTAGTTGAGTTGAATTTTTTCTATCAAAAAGCGTAAAGCGTAAAATATTTGTTGCTTTACACTTTTTTTTGTAAAATAACAGATAGACAAAAAACAACCCCTCACCCCTCATCCCTTCATATTTATATATTAATAAGACAACCTAATTTAAAAGTAGTCTTTAAATCTCTAATATTAAATAATTTTGTATCACCCTTCACAGTGTGTCTTCCCTTAGAAACTCCGTTTATTTTCATATTAATTAATTTAACACCCAATTTAACCGCATTAACCTCATATTTGATACCATTTTCACCGCACCAATTTTTAAATAACTCATATATCTCTGAACCAAGTAACTCAATACATTCTTTATCATCGTTCATATGTTCTCTTGTAAAACTTTCTAACCATTGTTCAATCGGCGATTTAGATAGTTCTTTCAAGTTTGTGTGATATTCAGTTAGAGGTATAGGTATATCTTTGAATTTATCCATTCCTTCAATCCTTTTAAAATAATCATAACAAGTTCTAATCACATCAATATCTTCTAAAAATTTATGCATCGTTTCAAAGTATATATAATCCCCTTTTTTCTCATCACTTGACCTAATAATTAAATTACGGCGATCGCCGTTGGTTGAGTTTATAGGTTCTTCTTTATTAGTTGTGGTAATAAATCGATGATATGATTTTATTTTGTATTGTGGAATACCCTTTTGGTTTATGGCAAGTGTATTATCCGTGATTAAGCCCTTTATTTTACCTTCAGCTTCCATTGTATCCTTTTTGGATAACTCGTTTAAATTTACCAGAAAACAATTACACATCATTCCATTGAAATCTCCCCAGACATCGCGACTTGGATTAGTTGTTTCAAACACCTTTTCATACCCTAACATTTTTTCAAATAATTTAAATAAGGTTCCTTTACCAGACCCTTCTCCACTTATAAACGTGGGCATAATGGTTTTTATATGTGGATATTGAATCATCTGGGCGATCCATTTAATAAAATAATCATAGACATTTTCATCGTGATTACAGAGAATCTTAATATGGTTTAATATAAAGTCAAGCTCTGTTTGTTTATGCGTATATGGTTCAGTTAATAATTCCATAACGAAAGGGCGCCATAAATTAAAAATATTGTCAGGACAATCTGCGCTATTTGGATAAATATCCACATCATCTTTTCGTCTAATATTGTGTGTATGACCAATCCATTTATTTATAAATGGTAAAGTATTACATCCTGTAACAATGCCTTTGTCATTATAAAGAGGCACATCATAATATAAATGCGAGTAAGACATTTTTAATTGAGGTTGTGTCAAAAATATAATATTGTTATTATCGTGTTTAACAAATAACGATTTGTTTATGATTTTCAAATGAGTTTTTTCAAATGAGTTTGCGACATATTCAAAACTATTTTCATTCTTATTACTCTTAATGGTCGGTTTAACTACAAAATCATATGGTAGTTTTAATTCGTCATTATGTTCTTTATAAGTCCATATCATATCCAGCCCATTCATTTTCTTTTCTACATAGCGTGTTATGTCTTCTAATAGCACATCGTCTTTATAATAATCCCCATAAACCATCAACCCATCAAACATTAATATCGCAATTTCAATACCCTTTTTATTTATAACGTGAATAGCGTGTTGTAAAATAATATTTTCATAATAGCAAATAATCCGATTAACGGCAGAACCTAATTTATTGTAGGGTTTGTTTTCAGGGACTGAACTAACTAATTCCGCGTATTCCTTTATCTTTACTAATTGTTTTTGAATTTTCTTAATTTCTACATCATATTTTTTAAATTCATCTGGTAATCCCTTGGTATGATTTACAGTGTCTTTATTCAAGGCGGTTAAATACGATATTTTACCAAGTTCTCTGGACTCAAACTTCATAACACATTCTTCACGACGACTAATATAATATTCCAAATGAGGACATGGTATATTGTGTAATTTACAGATATAACGAAGAATAACTGGGTGTGCATTGCACATATCAATATCAGTACCTACACCATCACGCATAAATAATCCTCTAATAGTAGAAGGCAAACCTTGTAATGACCCACCTGAAAATAAACGCCCCGATACTCCTGTGGAATAAGAATAAATTCGCTTGGTAATACCATCAGTTTTCAAATTAGTTTGACAAAAATTTTGTAGAATAGAATATTTCGTTTTACACTCTTCTTTCGTATGTTTTTTATCCTTATTCAAACATAGCTCTACAAACTGAGAGTAAGACAATTGCGAAAGCCAATGAATTGGTGTAAGTGGTAGGCGTTCGGTGATTTCCATATTATAATATTACTAAAGATTATAATTTGATAATTTACGCGAATTATTTATTTATTCCTAAATATAATGTATTTTGTTGTTCTTTTTACAACATCGTTTATTTTTATGTCAATGTCGGTAGATATGAACGTATATCCTTGTTTTCTTAGAATACCACGTATTATATTTAAATACGGTCTTTTACATTCAAAATTCGGTTTAAACGATGATATTTCAGAGCATGCGAAACACTTTCGGATCTCCTCTTTCATATTCATAATAGCCATTTGTTTTTCTGTCTCGGCATCCAAGTCACATAATAAGAAGGAATTATTCGTATCTAATTTTAAAATATCAATAATTTTATTACATATATCT
>RGCF01000163.1 GCA_009919265.1 Bacteroidota bacterium
GGTGCTCAGTGTAAAAAGCCCCCAGTTCAGCAACTGTCCATACGCTCAATGCCACTTATTCGGATCCTTTGAATACCGGTTTTGTCTTGCAGAGAAAGCCGTCGCTATCTCTATCCCCTACTACGAATCCGATTCTAGGTTGTAGCGGGAAGGCGACAAATCGGACATTTCATGCTTATAAGCCCATAAGTTTTGCCTGTTTGTCGAAATCCGGAACATTTTGACGTACATCAGCAAATGAACCTTCGGTGATTACTTGCCCCTTCGCCATGTAGATCACGCGATCAGCTTTTCTGACGGTTGATAATCGGTGAGCGATCATCAGAACCGTAACGGACCCTCTCAAATTCTGAATCGCATCTGAAATATCTGCTTCAGTTTCTCCATCCAATGCGCTCGTGGCTTCATCCAAAACTAGGAGTTGAGGCCTCGTAAACATGGCACGTGCAATTCCGAGTCGTTGTCTCTGTCCACCACTAATTTTAGTTCCTCGATCTCCCACATGAGTATCGATGCCTTCGGACAAAGAATCCGTAAAAGAGTCAAGTTGTGCGATTCGTAGTGCATCTCTAACAAGTTCATCAGTTGCGCTTGCGCGGGGAAAGCCCATGGCAACATTTTCACGAATTGTCCCATTCGAGATGACCACGTCTTGCGGAACGTAAGCCAATGCGCCAGGCCATTTGGCAATACAAGTTAGAGGATCCAGATTGCAAATAGAAATCTGTCCCGAATCAGGATTTAACACCCCGAGCAGAACGTCCACAATACTCGTTTTGCCGGCACCCGATGGTCCGACAATTGCGACTATTTGACCGGGTGTAATCTTTAAATTGACATTGTTAAGAGCTTTTCTATTTGCCCCAGGATAAGTCAAATTAACATTAGTAATTCGAATTTCTGGATTAAAGTCTTCGTGGACGATATCTACTTGATCCGAAACTGGCTCTAATTTTTTTTCGCTTTCAAGTTGTTCGACAAGCTCAAGGGTTGGTCGGGCTCCGCCCAGACTAGCTCGAACTGAAATCGCACCTTGCTGAATTCTCAAAACAGCAGGAGCAATGCGAGTGCTGGCTGCTAAGAAAACAGATAGAACTGCAACAGCATGTGATGCTGCCTGAAATGCAAACTGCACCGCGCTAATCGCCAAGAATCCGACGACCACGGTTACTTCCATGACATATTTACTGATATTTGGCATAAAAGAGAGTTCAGCAGTTACATTTGCTAGCTCTAAACGCGAATTTCCAATTACTCGAGCGTAGTACTCACGTCTATTTCTTACTACAGTTTCGCGATAACTGCTAATTGCTTCAAGTATCTTTTCATTGCTTTTGATGCTTATCTGAGACTGCAGGAGGCCTAATTCACGTGCACGAACATGCATAAGTCGATAAAGAATAAAACCAATTGCTCCAAAAATTACGAATGTGCTAAAGGCAACCATTGGATCTACAACAAACAAACCTACTGCCATCACAAGGAGAAGAGATATATCCGAAATTAAAGTAACCGAAGTTCCGAGGACTCCAACAGTAATAAGTGAAACTCCTTGCGTCACGGAATACATCATTTCATTCATGGATTTAGATTGGATTGTCAGCAAAGACTGCCCGAATAATTTCCCGATAAGTTCGGAGGAAATCACTGCTGCTCTTCGACTTAAGAAAAATATGGTTCTCCGTGTAAAAAAAACGGAGAAAAGTGTTTTTGATACTAAAAGTAGTGCCGCCGCCAGTCCTAAAATTGTAGCTTGAGTTTGAAGTGAGTATCCTTCGAGATGCAATTGCCGTAATAGCTCCGAAACTCTATTGCCTGGGGTTTGAGCTCCAACACCACTGATTGCAAGAGCTCCAATCATTCCGATCACCGCCACTCCGCAGAGATCTAATAATCCGAAACTTATTTGTAGCCCAACAACTCCTATTACCTTTCGACGGTCAGAAGTTGACAGTACTTGAGCTGATCTCCAGATAGTTGAGTCCTGCAATTGTCGACGTATATTCATTTTTGACTACCCCTTTTTCGCAGTACCAATTTTGCTCACATTTGCGATGGCTTTGACAACTCTATTTTCATAAGTAAATTCTTCTGACCATGCCCTGGCTGTGCTCAATATTTCTTGGCCCGAATATTTCCCAGCATGGAGATCTGATAGGGCTTTTGAGAAGCTTCCGAGGTCGGTGGGATCAAAGAAGATTGCCGTGCCTTTCGGAAATAGTTCATGATGAGCAGGAATATTGCTTGCAAGAATTAAACAACCTGTAGCCGCATATTCAAGCGCCTTTATGGGAAACCTCGAGTTGTTGTAATTATTTGAGGTGTAGGGAAGAACTCCGATTTCAGCGTTTTGCAAATGCTTAAGTACCTCTGGATGTGTCAGGTGTCCTACAATCGAAATATCGGATTTTTTAAGGCCGAGGTTGAATGCCAGAGTGTCCAAATGTTTGATCGCTTCTGTCTCAATCCCTATCAGTTGAAGTTTGAGATCTAAATTAAGCCTTCTACACAAAGCCATCGATTCCAGCAAATAATTTAAATTACTGTCAACCCCGCTACTGGATGATTTTCCAACATAAATTACATTTCTGTAGGTTTGCTTTTCATGCTTTTTGGTCAAAGAAAAGAACTCTTCAGGTACTGCCATTGGCAATAAACGAATCTCGGCAATGGGCAACATTGCCTGCAAGATGTTTTGAAGTCTAGGAGTAATAGCTGCAAGTCTTAGCTCGTTTCGAAAATTTAGCGACGAAATAACCAATCGCGCAATCCGCGATGGCACATGATGAAGTTCCAATAAAAAAGTGCGTCCACGCATTTTTAGCCACAACCCTGGAAGAAGATATGGGTCACGCACAATGATTAAATCTCGATCTTTGATCGATTCGCATAAGTTTCTGGTAAAACCACACATCACTGAACGAATTACAAAAAAAATTGGTCCAATTAATCTAATTCTCGCTAAAAGGAATAGAATTGAAATGAATCTCGACTTTGAAATATAAGTGATTTTATTTCCTCGCTCATCTCCGCCGCCCCCCATAAATGCAAAGATTGCAACGTCATGGCCTAACTTCCGGGCTGCGTGCGCGGTTTCACGAGTTGTAACGCCGTATGCTTTTTCGGTTGGGTATCTAGAGGTCGAAATGAAAGCAATTTTCATCACTAAAGTCTCTCTGTCAGAGTCAAGATTTTGTCGACGAGCATTGAGATATTGTTGTTTTCTCTGGTGTGGTGAGCTACCGAATTCCTAGCTTCGGTAAGCTGGCTTGAATCAAGTGACGTAAGCAGCGAAACTTGTTCCTCGAGAGTGGTTGGCACGCGTCCAAGCGTTGACATCCAAAACTTGCTCATCCCGGTGAGGTCGAGCGTTGACGCGTCGGTTGTGACCACTAAACAACCCATCGATGAAGCTTCTAATGCAGACTTATCTACTGAATTCTGCATTCCTGAATAATAAAGCAAGTGACTGGACAGTTTTTTAAATACAGATTTGTGTGGCACGGCTTCATAAATTAACAAATTAACATCCAAGTATGCTGCCAATTCTTCAAGTCGCTGCCGATAATCTGCATTCGAAGGACCAATTAAAGTAACAGGTAAATCTGATTGTGCTGAATCACCGATAAGTTGGATTAACACATCAAGATTCTTAATTGGGCTGATTCTTCCAATCGCAATAATTCCTGAGTCAATAATTGAATTGGATAGCGTGAACTTTTTAGGGAAATCTATACCGTGACCAATGCACTCAAGTTTCTTACCATCGTACGGAATCGAGCTTGGTGTTGAAGACAGAACTAAATTGACAAACCTCACTCCAAATTTTAGTGATACGGGATATGAAGAATGGGAATACCAAAGGACTTGTGGGATTCCTAGCATCCTCAAAAATACTCCAGGGAAGGTGGCCGTTCTAGGGGACATATGATGCAAAACGAGCTGATCTGATCGGTCTTTAGCTATCTGGAAAAAAATTGTGGATAGTCGCCAGATTGCTCTGAGCCGTTTAAGCAAAGTCCCACCACCTAACTCATGAACTTTCACATGACTCGGGAGCTCGTACCGCCCGACGTGAGTAGAAATGACCTTTACTTCGTCAAAATGTTTCGAGATTTCCTGTAACCAGCTATGTGATGTAGCGAGTAAAGGCGAATCTAAATTAGTCTCTAGATTGAAGACCGTAATTTTACTTTTCATATGCGCTCATCCTGGCGCCCAAACTCTAACCAAAAGGCAAACACGACTAATGACCATAACTGCATAATTTTTCGATAATTTCTCATCTTTGGTGCATCGATTAATTGACGCAATGTTTTACTTTTCGGGAAATTATTTTTTTCTAGAATAGCCAAAGTCATATTTACAACTTCTGGGTTACTCCTGAGCCAATGTCCTACGGGACTTATAAATCCCGCTTTATCATCTCGTACTCCTATCTTAGCCATTTCAGGAAAGGTTTCAATCAGAATCGACTTGTTGAGTTGCTTGTAATGCGAGTCTGCCATTAAGCCAACCGCCGCAGAAATCACTTCATCGTCTTGAAAAGGGCTTCTGGCTTCAATGGAATTAAACATAGAAATACGGTCTAGCTTTCGATTTGATTCCATCGGCAACCAAATTAATCGATCTTTTTCCATACAATTTTCAATATCGTGTGACGAAAGAAAATTTGATACTCCCCTAATACTCTTATCTAGAATGTTTCTGACTTCCGTTTTTTCACTCGGACTTCCAAGTAGGTCTGCGACCTCAGTAAAACTAAAATTCATGTGCCAGTGCATCCATTTTTCAGAAGTGGACGAATGTAACTGTGAAATCAGCCCGTTTATAAATTTATGATTTCGAGGGGTTCGACGCATTCCTGCCATCGTCAAAAAGGCTAAATTCTTGAATTGACCCAGATTGGGAACTTTTCCAATTGATGCGTAGCGAGGATACCCACCCAATATTTCATCAGCACCATCGCCCGTTAGAACAAGTCTGAATCCTTGTGTGGAGATTCTTGAATATAAATCCAACATGGATACACCTGTTGGATTGCTATTTGGTTCCTCCATGGCTGAGACATATTCAATTAAATATTCTTTTAAATTCTTTGCGGGGTCACTATCCACGATTTCAAATTCAATTCCTAGGTTCTTCGCAATTCGGGAAGCTGACTTTGAATCTGTGTTGTATCTATCTTTGTCCGAATTCTGCCAACTGAGACTGAAGGCTTTTACTTTAGCGCAAGATTTTCGAGCCAGCATTGCAATTATTGAGGAATCAAGTCCGCCCGATAGTGAAACGGCTACTTCTTGATGTCCAGATATTCTTTCTAAGGTTGCTGTTTCTATCAGTTTCCGAAACTCTAAAGTTGAATTGACCTTAATTCTGAGGTTTTCTAAATTTGAAAAGGATTCTGTTTTGATTTGCCCAAGATCCATCTTTACACGCATTACGTTTCCTGGCAGTAGAGCCGAGATATTTGATTCAAATGTCTTTGGATCAATTGCGTAGCCAAGAGATAGGAATTGTTTCACAGTGTCGTCATCTATTTTATTTGAACCGATTAAATGACTCAGGCTTTTAAAACTCGAAGACCAATAGAAATTACCATTGTGCTCAGAGAAATATAGAGGTTTTTTCCCATAGCGGTCGCGACCAAGCTGCAAGGTTTGAGCACTCAAATCGTAATAGGCATATGCATACATTCCATTCAGTTCTGCAGCCACATTCGTACCAAATGCATGAATAGCAGAAAGTAGAACTTCGGTATCTGATTCTGTGTAGAACTCGTATCCTCGTGCCATTAATTTGGCGCGCAAGTGCTTATAGTTATAAATTTCTCCGTTAAATACAATTACTGAATTAAGATGATTGCTTGCCAATGGTTGATGGCTTCGTGGCTCCGGATCTGTCATTGCGAGTCTTGCTGCACCAACAACCGCGAATGAATCTAGTCTCTTGGCAGCTTGAAAATCTGGGCCACGTTTATGCATTACATTACTTTGATCCAATACCCAGGTCTCATTTACAGATAATCCAAAGCCACCAACTATTCCGCACACTTTGGAATTCTATCTCAGGATGAGTTTTTGATGGTGTTGAGCCAGTTTACAACCAACTGTTCGGGAATTTGGGCGTTAATCAAATCGTGAAAATTTGCAAAACTATCATCCGTCTTGATTCCTAATAAAGCTGAAAATTGTTCAAAAAGCTCTGCCTGATTAAGTGGGTGGTTAATGAATGATAACCATCCTCTTGGGGCAATTGCTGATGCTTCTTGTGCACCAAGTGATTTTTCAACGAGGACAGGAACACCGCGACAAAGCGATTCTCTGATTGTTCGCCCGAAAGACTCTTCTCTAGCTGTTGATAGCAAGACTCCGATTTTCATCCAAGCTCTTTCAAAATCTCCTTGAGTCAAATATCCTAGAAAAGCCACTCTTTCTGGGCCAAGTTCTCGAGTTAATTCTTCCCGAAAGGAATTCTCTTCAGGGCCTTCCCCTAGGACCAAAACTTTGAAATTGTTATCTACTTCATTTAACAATTTTATTACTTTAAAGGAGATTTGTAGGTCGCGTTCACGATGCAATCTTCCAACTATTCCAATACTTTTATTTCGAGGGTATGGATATGTTGTATCGGTTGATCTAGAGAGGTTAATTCTAACAGGTACAGCCACTAATTTATTTTTTGGGCATCCGTACGCTTTTTCAACTTGATTAGAGTGTGAATTCGTAGTTACACGGACTGAGTTTGCGCTTTGAATTGCAAATTTCGTTAATAAATACTTTAGAAAAACTACAATTCCATCTGTTGGACTTCTCTTTACAACTTCATGATGTATCTGAACTTGCAGCGGAATGTTTCTTTTTGATAAAACTTTGTAAACCATTCTAGGTATGAGTGACA
>RGCF01000164.1 GCA_009919265.1 Bacteroidota bacterium
AGCCCCGAATTCGGGGCTTTTGTTGTTGTGGTGAAAGCGGGACGGGAATTGCGAATATTTTCACAATTTGCTTTCAATTGTAATAACGCTTCAAGGACATAAAATGTTCCAACTTTTTTTCATTTTGTTATTCATATTCCCATTGAGCATATCAGCTCAGGGCTCTGGAGGATTTTCATATCCTGTTATTAATGAACCGCTTATAACGATTGTTGTGGATAAAGAAAAAGGTTCTGACACCTCTCGCGAGGCAAGCGAATTGAGCCCATTGGCTTCATTTGACAGTGTGTTTACAGTTCTAGTCAATAAGACAAAAGGGCTAAAGGGAGATATTCCATGTGCAGTGCATATAAAAAAGGGACATTATGTTTTGAAAGAAACTGTTGAACAAACGATGTCAAGTTTTATGCCATCCGGATCAGGAGGACCCAAACTTCATATTTCCTTTATAGGCATTGATGATTCTGTTATAATGGATGGCAGTCCAATTAAAAGAGTTGGTGGGTATGGCTTACTGAGAATTTGCGGCAGTAATGTTCGAGTGTCAAATCTGACAATTCTGAATGCTCCATCATTTGGATTAGTATTGGGTCAAACATTTGCAAGAAGTAAGAATGTAATTGTTGAACAAGTTATTGTCAAGAAATCCTACTGTCATGGCATATTACTTGGAGATATTGATTCAAAAGAACAAGATACCGTTCTTATTAAGAAGTGCTCTTTTATTGAAACTAATACAATGAATGCTCAGTCTTCAAATACTCAATGGGGTAGTGGATTAAAATTGTTTGGAGCTTCTCATGTATTGGTTGATAGCTGTTACTTTTATAGTAATTGGAGCGAAGCTATTTCCATTAATGATAGCAAATTTGTTCGCATTACTCGATCGACATTTATTGACAATTTTGCGCCCTCAGTGTATTGCGATATAGCACAATATGTGACTGTCGATAGAAATATGTTTCTTTCCACCAATGATTCAACAATCTTCAAAACTGGTAAAAGAGGTATGGTTGCTGTACTTCTAAGCAGTGAAGCCTGGAGTAAAACGGCAATAGATCATTTTACGCGTGGTGTTGACATTCATTCCAATATCATGATAAATCAGAGCGGTGCTTTGGATATTTGGGAAGGTGCAGTTTCATTTATACAAAAAGCATATGTACAGAATATACGATTTGCCTTTAATTCTTGTTTCGGTATGTCATCCGGAAAAGGATCAACAAATGCCGGCTTCATAACAACTGTATATTCAACACCTTTCCCTCCAAATAGGATATTGAACAATATGCTAATCTATGGTAATATCTTTTCAGCAGATCCGAGTAAGTGGTCGCCTAATATATGGTTTAGAACTAATAAAGATATTGCACCAGCATTTACATTTAGATTCAATAGATGGAATCGAACATTTCCAGGTTTTGGAAATTTCACGAATGATGATAATGCAATATTGCCGGATTCATTTTCATTATCAATGTTGGATCTTGAATCTCTAAAAAAGAAAGTTCCATCATTATCCCATGTTCTGGAAGATTATGATGGCAGAAAACGGAATGCCGATTCAACAATGGCAGGTGCTTTTGAATTATCAAATCAAACAGGAATTTCGAGTCTACAAACAACTGGAAACACTCTGGTATTTGATTATTTTCCACAAGAGCGATTTATCAAGCCACAGCATTGGCAACACGGAAGGATATTCTGTATAGACTTGCTCGGGAAAGTGCGAATACTAGAAGATGAATTGGGAAGTGGGATTATACCATTACCTGGAAAAGGACCATACTTTATTCTTCAACAACAATAATCAAGAAATTACTCTCTTTATCATTCTGCCCAAGCCATGTATATACTTGATAATTCGTGCAAGAATTATTGTTTGTGAGGAAATGAACTGTTTATTCAAAAACAGTACATCGAAATGTGTTTTTCTCGAAAAGACTATACAAGCAAAATCAAGTGATTTCAATCGAGAAATTGTTTGAAGAACTTCTTCTTCTAAGTTCATTTCAGGAATGAAATCATGGAATTCCACGGTGATTTGTTGAATGCTTTTAAGTAAAGAGTCACTCATCCCTTTGATAACATCAATTTCTGCACCCTCTATGTCCATTTTCAATAAATCAATTTTACTAATCCCATGAGTTGAAAGAAGTGTAGGTATTGAAATTGTTGGCACTTCTATGGATGTGTGATGTTCCTCAGATTTAAGTTTTAATGAATTTGATTCTGGATTTGACGCGATGTGAAATGTCATTGTCCCATCCGCATCACTTGCAGCATAATGATATGCATGTAATCTAGGGAGCTTGGGCAATGCTTGAAAAAGATCGGGCATTGCTTCCACACAGTGGGAAGTACATCCATAATGTTCAATAAGGATGGTACTGAACTCTCCTTTGTGTCCACCAAGGTCTAGTATGATGGATTCAGGACCTAGGATCGAATCATATATATGATGACCTCGTATGCAGGGAAATGCCATAACGCTCTTTATTCAAGGTAAAATGATGTTCAAATTAGGGTATTGTGAACAATCCCCAAAAGACACCTTTTTTTCGCTACAATTGATAGCATAAGTCTCTGCCACCTTTTTTGTAATTTTGCTAGAGAAATGGGATTCAACTTTTGGGATGGAATAGTTACCATGACGGTTAAAAGATTTCTACTTCTTGTCATCGGGGCAATGCTCATAGGGATCATTGGTCTGACAATGTACATTGTATTTTTTATTGTAGATGAATTGCCTTCATTTGAGCAATTGGAAAATCCTCCTCAAGAACTCGCAACAAGAGTATTCAGTGCAGATGGTAAAGTGCTTGATATGTTTTATATCAAGAAGCGCACATATATTCCGTATGACAGTATTCCTGAAGATGTAACCAATGCACTCATTTCTACAGAAGATCGTGCATTTTATGATCATTGGGGAATTCACCCAATGCGAATTCTAAAAGCATTCATAAAAAATATCATTGCATTTAGGGCAAAAGAAGGTGCTTCTACATTGTCACAACAATTAGCAAGAAATTTATTCTTGAACAGGGAAGTGAGTATTCGGAGAAAATTGAAAGAAGCAATAACTGCCATTAAAATTGAGCAGACCTACACAAAAAAAGAAATACTTGAATTGTATTGTAATACGGTGTATTTCGGTAAAGGTGCTTATGGAGTTCAAGTTGCTTCAGAGCTATACTTTAAGAAAAACCCCAAAGATTTGACAACTGCAGAATGTGCCTATTTAATTGCATTGCTTAAAGGACCTGAGAATTATTCAGCGATTGGCAATTATGAAAAAGCATTAAAGAGAAGAAATCTTGTCTTATCAATGATGGCTGATATGGGGTATCTTGAAGAACAGCAATATTATTCTTCAATAATGCAGCCAATTTTTATCAATCCCGGTCGATTGGGAATGAAAGAGGAATCAATCGCACCACATTTTGTAGAAATGGTGCGCCAGGCACTTGAAAATGACGATACATACAATTTGCAAGAAAATAATCTCTATCGTGATGGATTGGTGATTTTCACTACATTGGATACGAGAATTCAAAAAGCAGCAAATGAAGCAGTCAAAGAACATTTGGCTGGTTTTCAAGATGCATTTCGAAAAAATTGGAGCTGGAGTGGAAAAGAAAAATTACTCACTTCACTCATTAAACAAGCAGTGATGGAAAAGCCTGAATATCTCGCATTGACGGATCCGGCAAAAAAAGAAAAAATGATGAAAGATGCAATGAGTAATTCTGCATTTGTTGATACGGTAAAACGTCGCGCTACAACTGTGCAAACTGGTGTAAATGTTATAGACCCCAAGACTGGTCACATTGTTGCCATGGTTGGATCTTCGCCGGAAGGAACGGCTTTATCCGGTGGTTCTCGTTATACATTGAATCATGCAGTACAAATTAAGAGGCAACCGGGTTCATCATTCAAGCCATTTGTCTATGCAAGTGCCATGCTGAATGGATTGACACCTGAAAGTTCAATTGAAAGTGGCCCGTTTACATATACCCTTCCATCTGGTGGAGTATGGAGTCCAAGTGGTTCATCAAGTGGTCCAATTTCTTTGGCAAATGCACTCCGCTATTCCATCAATACAGTTGCCGCTCGTTTGATCACTGAACATACATCTCCATCTGAAGTAATTGCTCTTGCTCATCGTATGGGAATTAAAACTTCACTCGATCCATTTCCAACATTGGCATTGGGTGCTGAAGAGGTTACCCCTTTAGAAATGACATCTGCATTTGGAACATTTTTGAATCATGGAATTAATGTTGAACCATCCTTCATACAAAGAATAGAAGACAAACGGGGGAAATTGATTTATCAAAAATCTCGCGTACTTGAATTAGTTGACGCATTAAATCCCGGCATTGCAAAATCTATGATTAAAATGATGAGAGGGGTAGTAACGGGTGGTACTGCCAGCAGTGTAAAAAATTACTTTTCATATGATGCTGCAGGTAAAACCGGCACCACAAATAATTATGCTGATGCATGGTTCGTTGGATTTACACCTCAATTGACTGCAGGTGTTTGGGTTGGCTTTGATGATCAACGTATAAAATTTACCGGTTGGTATGGTCAAGGTGGGAAAGCTGCTGCTCCAATTTGGGGTAGAATGATGCAAAAGGTATATAATACTCCTGGAATCAGATATAGGGAAAGACGATTTTCTGGTATTGTTTCACCTGATTCAACTGAATTACCATCTGGTGCTGAATTACCAGTAGAAAATCGAATCCCAACGAAAACGACTTCTACGAGTGAGCAATGAACGAGTATTCAAATGCTATTGCATTCACTCTTAACGATGGAAATACAATCCCAGTTGGCACATTTTATTGGCACATTTTATTGCATTGGGAGAAATTATGCAGCACATGCACGAGAGATGGGAGCAGAGCTCCCAACTTCACCATTGGTATTTTTGAAGCCACCATCTGCATATCTTCCATTTGAGCATGCAGTATTGCGCAGACCAGAATATTCTCAAGAAATGCATCATGAAGTGGAAATTGCTATTGTGATTGGAAAAGATATTCCACTTGATTGCACATCCGGATTTGAACAGTATATTGCCGGATACGGCATAGCTTTGGATCTCACTTTGCGTGATATTCAAAAGAAAGCAAAAGAAAAAGGTGAACCTTGGGCATTGAGCAAAGGTTTTCGACATTCAGCTGTGCGACAGTCAGGCGACACATTATTGATGGAAAGAGATTTCGAATCATTGATTGCATATTGTCATTCCGTGTTTGCACTTCGTGCAGGTGATTGCATATTAACAGGAACTCCTGAAGGTGTTGGACCTTTATTATCAGGAGATCAAGTAACGGTAATCATTGATGAACATCTTACCATTCATTGTGCAGTAGCATGATGCTCAATAAAACCATGAATACATTTCCCCTCTCCATCATCCTTCTTTCTTTTCTCTCTTTCTTCATGATTGGCTGTTCAAGTCTCACCAATATGGGTGGTCTTGAGCAAATGATCACAAGAACTGAAAAGGATATCTATACGAGAACGCTTCGTGATACATCTGTCATTGATGCAGTGCGAAATGCGCCCGGTCAAAGAGACAATGGGATTGTCTATCCAACTTCACGCATCGTTGAAATGAGAAGAGATGTCATGCAAGTAGATAGTACAACAACTCGTGAATATCCAAATTTTATTCGGTTCGGTCTCTTTGAATCCATTGGAATTGTTGGGAGTGGATCGATAAATAATTCACTCAATGCAGGATTGTTTGGTATTTATGGATACTTTAATAAAAATTGGGATAGAAATATACCCGGTTCTGAAAGCAAAGTATTTCCAGGAGCCATTCATAGATTTGGCATCATAGAAAAAAGATTGCGTTGGTTTAATGATGCTCCTGATTGGACATTGGGCATGCATTATTATGAGTCAATCATTGGAGATAGAAATCCTGATAATCAATTGATTGGTATTGCGCCAATCTATATTAGAAAGAGATTTTACATTAAAGAAACCATTCCTTATCTGGCAATAACTCCTTCGATAGGATTCTCTCTTATTCCTGATACTTATGTTAATCTGAGTTTATCAGGAGATTTAGGCTCAATTGGTGGATTGAATCTTCGTACATATTTTGGTGTGGCAATACCATTTGGCTATAAAAACACTATTCCATATGCTGGTATTGGGACTTCTGTTTTAGATTTTCTCAATAGAGTACCGGAAACAGAAAGAGAATGGAAAGATCATGAGCATTCCGGTTGGCAAATTGGATTGGGATCAGTTGCGGGAGTAATGTCAAGTGCTGATAAACCCTTTTTCGATCCAAACACGAATACACCATTCAAAGGAATCATAGCTCGCATAGCACCTGTTACGATGTTTCTTCCGATAGCAAATAAAAAACTCACACTCGGAACTTCATTGTTTAATCTATTACTCTTTGGGCAAAGAGAAGGTGGCATTGGAGTACTACCAATACGATTGGGATATTGGCAGAATATTATTTCCAAAGATGCTTCTGTTGAACCATTCTTGGAATACAATTATTATCCTACGAATATGGTTCACTTTGGAGCGAAAGCAGCTTTCAGAATCAGCAATCAAATGAATGCATTCCTGCAAGCCGGATATTCTACAGGCTCACAAACGACAACGCTTGAGGGTGCATATAGGAATTTAGGTGATTTTGATATTTACTATATCGGAATCGGAATTGG
>RGCF01000165.1 GCA_009919265.1 Bacteroidota bacterium
GCTCGCAGACTTGCTCGTGAGGAAGGAATATTTTGTGGTGGTTCAAGTGGAATGAATGTGGCAGCAGCATTAAAACTTGGCAAAACTCTCTCAAAGAATGATGTCGTGGTTGCGATCATTTGCGATACAGGGGAGCGATATCTCACAAAACATCATTCCGATGAATGGCTCAAAGAACAACATTTACTCGATGATCGCCTTACTGTGAAAACGGCTCTTGCAGTAAAATCAAATGTCAAATCGATTCCAACACTCATCAGCATCGAACCCGATGCAACAGTTGAACAAGCATTGCAGCTCATGCAAGAATTTGAGATTTCAGAAATGCCTGTGATTGAACATGGAATTTCAATCGGAACTTTGCGAGAAAATAAATTGATGGCAAAAGTTATTGCCGATCGAAATGTATTGTCCGCAAGCGTAAAAGATATACAAGAGGAACCCATGCCGATTATTGATGGTGGTGATGACATTCAGCAAGCAATTGCTGCACTAAAAACGCATCATGCTATTTTGGTATCTGAGTATGGTGGTTTGTCGGGTGTACTTTCAAGACATGACATCATTGACTTTATCTAATGCAATTCTTGATACATATCGGAATCATTATGCTTACCATCATTTCGATGGAGGGCATTGCATGGCTTACTCACAGATATCTCATGCATGGTCCGCTTTGGTTCATACACAAAACACATCATACACCAAGACATGGCAGATTCGAACTCAATGATGTCTTTGGTATACTCTTCGGCGTGATTTCAATATCATGCATCTTCAATGGAATTGACACTTTCTCCCCTCTTTTCTGGATTGGCATCGGCATCAGCATCTATGGATTGCTATACTTTATTGCTCATGATATCATTGTTCATCGCAGGTTGAAACTCGGCATGCGCATGCGTGGTCGATATGCAGAGGCACTCAGAAAAGCTCATCTCATCCATCACAAAACAATCACAAAAAATGGATCAGAGGAATTTGGATTTCTTTTTGTGCATCCAAAGCATTTGAAATGATCATTCGCCGGGTTTTTTGAATACAATATCTTCTGGAATTGAAAGCAATGATTCATCAAGTGGCTTATTTGCTTCAATCTTGACCGCATAGGTTTTCATCGGCACGCCATTTGTCATGGTTTCACTTTTCAATACCAAATTTCCCCATACAGAATATTTGCCTGAAAATGGAATTGTTGGATGAGCAATATTCCATACTTCACAAGGATATCCAAGAACGGTATCCATCTTCGATGTTTTTTCAAGTCCAATCTCTTTCTTCATGCTATCAGTGATAGTCGAAAAATTGATTCCACCCGCATCAGCAAATTGACCGACTGAGTATCGCGTTCCCGTTCCTTCCTGTAAATCCATGGTTGTAAGAATGCCATTGAGGAATATGCTTTTTGAGTGTACCTTCAAATTCAAATCTTGTTCAACTGCACGATAACCCACTGTTTCAGTCACTTCACGGGCACCATGCTTATCAAATGAAACGGTGATTTTTGTACGCATGCCGTCCATCTCGGAAAAAAGCAATAGTTCACCTGATCCTAATGCATAACGCTTGGGAATTTCTTTTTGTACATTCTTTTTGGATGTTTTCTTTTGCTTTTGTGCATGTGCTTCAAGTGAAAGCAAAGCCAAGAATATGAAAATGGCAATACGCATATTATTTCTCAATTCATGTTCAAACGACTAAAAATATATCTCCAGAAGAATGCCTGATCTTCTATGATTTGTTCTATTGACTTTCCGGTGCCATGTCCTGCATCAAAATCCACATGCAGCATCACCGGCTTTGTCTGTTCTGGTCTTGCTTGGGCAATTGCTACGAATTTCTTTCCATGGAGTGGATCCACGCGCATATCAAATTCTCCAACGCTAACAAGCATTTCGGGAAGTGAAACACCGGCTTTGACATTATGATAAGGAGAATATTGAAGAAGGGTTCCAAAGTCTTCTGCTTTATCCGGGTCGCCATATTCAGGAATCCAATATCTCGCAATGCGAAATTTATGATAGCGAATCATGTCGAGAAGAGGTACTTGACATATAATTGCGCGATATAAATCCGGTCTTTGCGTTGCAATTGCACCCATGAGCAAACCGCCATTTGAACCACCTCTTGCAACAATCCGTGTAGGATTAGAATACTTCTGCTCAATCAACCATTCGGTTGCTGCAATCATATCATCAAATGTATGTTGTTTTTTCTTGAGCATGCCATCAAGATGCCATGATTCTCCATATTCATTGCCTCCACGTAAGCCGACACGAACATAGATTCCGCCACGCTTTAAAAATGAAGCATTATATCCAACGAATTCAGGGCTCATTCCAATATTGAATCCACCATATCCTGTTATCAATACGGGATTGTTCCCATCCTTCTTGATATCTTTTGTGTGTACAATGAACATTGGAATCTTCGTGCCATCCTTTGATACACAGAATTCAAGTGAGGCATGTATATCTGTGAGATCCATTGGGATTTCATCTTGATAAAAAAATTTCCATTCTAATGTTTTTCCATTGAGTGTATAGATCTTTTGCGTTGATGTAAAAGATGAAATGGCGATATAGACAATATCTTCATCACGATCATAACTCATCGAAGCAACATTTCCGAATTCAGGTAATGTCAGTTCCTTGATGAATCCACCGTTCAAATCATGCACCATGATGCGTGACATCACATCTTTTTTATCTTGTACAAGCAAATATGTACTAGTCACCTCAAAACCATCAATTACCGTTTTGCCTTCAGGTACAAGAATCTTTGCTTTATCGAATTCAGGATTTTCCAAAGTAGATTTGGCAACAAAAAAATTCGGTGCTTCATGATTTGAAAGCCAATAGATATTCTTCCCACGGAATTCAGGATAAGATTTGAATTTTTCGCTAGAATACATCACTCGTGGCTTGTCTGAGCTTCCAATCTTACGAAATGAAATAGTATTGCTGTAAAAATCACCCGTGCTCCATACTTGCACTTGTTCATCCTCAGGTTCATAAATGGAGGCAAAATCTTTGGCATCATTTGGGGCAAGCAATTTAACAGCATTGGTCAAGGGTTCACCAAGTGTATGCTCATAAACTGCGAGTGGAATCTGATTTTCAATCAATTCTTTTGTTCGCGGGGTGATAAACACTTTGGATTCATCATGCTTCCATGAGAAATTGCTCACACCTGGCAAGATATCTCCAATTTGTTTTCCTGTCTTAGCATCAATGATGCGATAGTCGGTGATTTCGGCGCCTTTTGATTGTGTGGCAATAGCAAGCTTGGTGGCATCATTGTTGATGGTCACACCGGAGATAGAAGTTTTACCACTTGGATCAAGTAAAACAGGATCAAAGAGCAATTGTTCTTTGCCATCGATGAGGGCATAATACTTGAATTGCAATTCACCTTTTTTTCTTCGAGAAAAGAAAACTTTTCCTTTTTTGATTCTCGGTGGAGAAGTCACATCGCGATCAAACAATGCACGGATTTCTTCATTCAATCCTTTGATATCCGGAGCCGATGCACGAAGATATTCCATTGTTGCATCATGTTGTTTTTTGGTCCAGTCAATAACTTGCGGATCCTCCTTATCTTCCAGATGACGATAGGAATCTATAAGCGTGATGCCATGCAATTCTTCTTGCACAGGTTTTGCAAGAGTTGTCGGAGGAGAAAATCGTTGTGCGGTCATGGTATAAGTACATAGTAATAGGCAAATGAGTTGTAGCATGTCATGAATCCATCAATTGAATAATGACAATTTGTTTGAGCGTGCTTTTTCAATGCTAATTAATTGTTTTTCAGAATTTCTTCTTTCATAATCATTTCTGACTTTATCTTGTTCTTCTGCATTGTCTCTGATGAAGGCATCTTTGTATTCGGTAGAAATGAGTTGTCCTGCCACGGGTACAGCCCTTGACGCATCAAGCACATGCAAAACGCATCCATCATAAGCCGGTGCGATTTTCACTGCAGTGTGAACCCGTGATGTTGTTGCGCCACCAATCATGAGAGGAATATGCATTCCTCTTCTTTGCATTTCTTTTGCCACATGCACCATTTCATCGAGTGAGGGTGTAATGAGTCCTGAAAGACCAATGATATCTGCATTGCATGCGATTGCTTCATCAAGAATGCGATCTGCGGGAACCATCACACCGAGATCCACAACACGATAATTATTGCAACCAAGCACAACACCAACGATATTCTTTCCGATATCATGCACATCACCTTTCACTGTCGCCATGAGTATCGTTCCATTCGGAGCTGATGCAATTCCAGCCAATTCTTTTTCGGCTTCCATGAAGGGCGTAAGATATGCCACCGCTTTTTTCATCACACGAGCTGATTTCACAACTTGTGGCAAAAACATTTTGCCGGAGCCAAATAATTCACCGACGATATTCATGCCATCCATGAGAGGACCTTCAATCACTGAAAGCGGTGATCCCAAATGTAACCTTGCCTCTTCCATGTCTTCATTCACATGTCCATCCAAGCCTTTCACAAGCGCATGGTGAATACGCTCATTGATTGGAAGTGTTCTCCATGCTTGCACTTCTTGTGCTTGTATATTTTCTCCAGATGATTCCGCTTTCAACTTTTCAGCATAGTCTACAAGACGTTCGGTTGAATCAGATCTGCGATTCAGGATTACATCTTCCACAAGCTCCAAGAGCATTGTTGGAATATCATCATAGATGTCGATTTGACCTGCATTCACGATACCCATGTCCATGCCAGCTTTAATAGCATGATAGAGAAATGCAGAATGCATTGCTCTGCGTACGGGTTCATTTCCACGGAAAGAGAATGAGAGATTAGACACACCACCGGATATTTTGGCAAGCGGTAGATGCTGTTTGATATATTCTGTTGCATTGATATAATCCAATGCATAATTCGCATGTTCTTCGATGCCCGTTGCAACTGCGAAGATATTCGGATCAAATATGATGTCTTCAGCGGGAAAATGTACCACTTCAGTCAAGATGCGATATGCGCGAGAGCAGATTTCGATTTTTCTTTGATATGAATCTGCTTGACCTTGCTCATCAAAAGCCATCACTATGACTGCCGCGCCATATCGACGCACTTCTTTTGCAAGGTCAATGAATGCTTCTTCACCTTCTTTGAGTGATATTGAATTGACGATTCCTTTGCCTTGTACGCATTGCAGTCCTGCTTCAATCACAGACCACTTAGAAGAATCAATCATGATTGGTACGCGTGCAATATCCGGTTCCGACGCGATGAGATTCAAAAGTGTTCTCATTGCCTGCTCTGAATCAAGCATGCCTTCATCCATGTTCACATCGATGATTTGTGCTCCGGCTTCAACTTGTTGTCTTGCAATGCCTATTGCTTCATCATATTTATTCTCACGAATGAGCCGAGCAAATTTTGCTGATCCCGTGACATTTGTTCTTTCACCAACATTCACAAAATTGGTTTCGGGTCGGAGAATGAATGGCTCCATGCCGGAAAGCCTCATCAGAGGTTCTTTCTTGGAGGGTATTCGTGGTTGAATATTCTCTACTACTTCTGCAATCTTGGCGATATGATCGGGTGTTGTTCCGCAGCAGCCACCAACGATATTGATGAATCCTGATTCTGCAAATTCTTTCAATACATTCGCCATTGATTCAGGTGTTTCATCATAGCCACCCATTTCATTGGGGAGTCCGGCATTTGGATATACACTGATGAAGCAATCCGCAATGCGTGATAATTCTTCAAGGAATGGTCGCATTTGATCTGCACCCAATGCGCAGTTCAACCCAACACTGATGAGATTCGGACAATGTCTGATTGAATGCCAAAATGCTTCTGTTGTTTGACCCGAAAGTGTTCGACCACTCATGTCGACAATCGTTCCTGAAATCATCACGGGAAGTGAAATATTCAATTCTTCGAACAATGATGAAATCGCATAGATCGCTGCTTTGCAATTCAATGTATCAAAGACAGTTTCAACAAGTATGATATCGATGCCGCCTTCTATCAAACCTCGCAATTGCTCAGTATATGCATCCACAACTTTTTGCCAAGTCGTGGCTCGATAACCGGGATCATTCACATCAGGTGAAAGCGACAAAGAAGTATTGAGCGGTCCAATTGCACCTGCCGCAAAACGTGGCTTTTCAGGTGTTGAATATTCCATACAAGCTTGTTTGGCAAGTCTTGCGGCATGCACATTCAATTGATAAGCAAGCGTTTGCAATCCATAATCAGCTTGAGCAATGCTTGTTGAACTGAATGTGTTTGTTTCAATGATATCTGCACCGGCTATAAGATATTCTCTGTGAATATTGAGAATAATTTCAGGTTGAGACAATACCAACAAATCATTGTCTCCACGCACATCATGGTGGTGATTGCAGAGCACTGAATGAAACTCACCCGCGCTTTCTCTGCTTCCTCGAAAATCTTCTTCTTGCAAACCATGCTTTTGAATCATCGTGCCCATGGCTCCATCGATAATCAGGATGCGTTTGCGTAAAGCAGATTGAAGTGTGTCAAATATTGATTGCATGGTTGCAAAATTAACAAATTGAGGGGCTTTTGCATTGACCTTCTGTTGAACACATTTCATTCTCCTCGAAATTCCGCATGTGGCTTAATTTCCTCTGTAGTATTGCTCTTCCCTCAAATAACCGTAGTTTTGTACTGCGATTCATTGCTTTGGAAT
>RGCF01000166.1 GCA_009919265.1 Bacteroidota bacterium
TTAGACCCTGAAACAGCACTCTTTTTTCATAGATAGTCTAAACAGAACAACAAGTGTATTGTACTCCGGGAAGAGGATTCCCCACACACCCTCCTGGCTCATACTTACAGACATTCGTCGTGAAATAATATGTGGGACCCAACTCAGATGTGCAATAGTTACACATCCATGCACACCCAGTCCCAGGGGCCACCTGAAAGCTCACACAGCTATTGGAACTACTCATATTCAAGGCAAATGTAGATAAAAGCGCAACAAACATATTCATTTCTATTCTATACAGACTGACAAAAGCTTTATGTCGTTGTATAAGTTAGTTCCTCCAAACTCTATTCGCCCATTCTTTTCGCATGGTCTGTTTGAAACTCACAAAGTCCATGTCGGAATCTGGCTCATATTGTTGCTGCACTCCATCGCTATCCAAATAGTCAAAATAATCATAATGCCCTCTATCATTCTTTTCATACATGTAGCACTGGATCGTCACACATACCTCATTCGTAATATTTCGTAGCTGATGCGTCTGATTTAGTATAGGGCTAATCCACGTGACATCATCCTTCTTGAAATCGGCCATTTTGAAAGGCGCGACTTTTTTAGATAAATACGAATACAAACTCACGTGAATACTTCCGTGAAGAACACGAATAATTGCATCCGCCGCCGCGTGAGAATGCACAGGCGAATAATGACCTGCCGGCCAAATCTCCATTACATACGGAATGCCCGGTGATTCTCCATTGTTCTGACCAAGTGTAATCCGCAAATACGTCTCTTTCGGATTCGGCTTCCCAAACTCCTGCGCCTTTTTTGCCAACATCGTATTACACCACGCACCCGGTGTCACAATACTCCTCTGAATTGCTTTGGAAAAATCGGGAAAATCCGCATCATCTAATATGAATGTATTCCCCGCGATACAATTGTAGAGTTTCTGAGACGTAGAGGATAGATTCACAATCGGCATATATTTGGCCCGCGCAATATCCTCCATCGTTAAGGCATTCATATCCTTCACCACAAAAGGAATAGATGTAGATATAGGATCTTTCAAAAGCATTCGTATATGAATGTCTGGATCAAAAGATAAGGATGTTATCTGCTCTAAATATTGTTTGTTGGATTTCCGGACATTTTCTGGGAATCGGTAGCTATATATCGCCGTCTCCAGGCGCGCCTCACCTATTCCCGCGTAAAGTGCCCCATTCTGCGCATCCAAGCTAAACCAATAATATGCCCCCGAATCATTCGTAAGCCCCATATTGTTATATATATCTATACAAGGGCTGATACCTCTCACGGAAATATTAGATACAGTCCAATCCACCTGAAGCACGCTGGATCCGTCCTTACGTCTAAACGTAAAAAAACAGGGCTTGATTCCCTTATAGTCAAATACAAACACACACTGACCTGCAACACGAAGGGGGACCGTACTCATTCTACTGAAATGTCTAGACCTAATTTTTTAAAGCTGTTCGTACAGCCCAGACAGCCGTAGGAGAAATTTCCAATGGCTGTATCCTATCATTCTGTATATATCTTCTTTTGGAAAGAACGTGTGTCAGCGCTGTAGATACAAGAATTCCCAATCCTATCATACAGAGCTTGAAGGAAACCGACGCAAGTATGAAATCCCTATAGAATTCATCCGTGACGCCCGCTGGTCGTGGCGGCAACGTGCTCACGCCCGATATAGCTATAGAAAGCCCTGTTCCATACAGAATTACAATACATATGTAAAACATTTGCCTTGGAATGTCTGGTAAATAGTATTAAATTTTACAAGCGGCGGGCAGAAAAAATTGGTAGTCGCCCCTCCCACTATAGCAAGTATGTGGGTAGCCGCGTCAAATGAAACGCGAATGCGCGACGGAGCCAACTTCCTAGCCTGTGTCTGGGAAGACGTCGCACGCCGTGTTGTTGAGCTGTCCATTCGTATCTACGAACTCACACCTGAACAAGCAGAAGCCTTACGTGTAGCCTATCTAAGGCGCATACTCTACATAGTAGAACCTATGTGAAATACATTTTAATCTTATCACGAATAGGGCCTCTACAAAAAAAACACTGATTCGTCTGTCGCCGCATACACGTCTGGCAGATAGTATGTCCGCAAGGAGTAATAACAAATGCCACCGTCTCCGCCAAACATATGGAACATAGGGGCTCGGACTCGTAGGATAAAATACTCCGCGACATCGTAACAACATCGCGTAAGGTCGCAAATCGCCTATACGCCTTTATCAAATTCATATAATCCTCCTCAATCTTGTTGTCCTCATATATTTTTTTCAAATAGTTTTCCACTGACTCCATCAGCGCCCCATATGTATCATTTGCATCAATCTCTAAGAATCCAGAAATACGTGTTTGGACTCTATCCAGTTTATCTAGCTTTGTCCTCAGGAGATTCTGCTGTTTCAAAACCTCGTCTCCCGCTTCCTTATAGGACTCAAATATAACACGCGTCTGATTTGCATAATTCGTCAAGTTCCCATCCGCCTTGAAATGATCCAACTGTTCATTGAGTTCCAATATGGTAGTCTCCACACCACCCGAGATATCCATAACCATATCGCGCACACTTGCGTGATTCGGAACCACTTGAGGGTTTCCAAATCGGCGCAATAAAACCTCCCCAGGCCCCAACACACTATGAGAAGGAACGGATAATTTCATGAAATCCAAGAGTTCATTATTTTTCACCGACAAGAAATCTCGGAGTCGTTTTTTCCATCCTGAAGGCATATTCAATAAGGCAGCGCATCGCCCCTTTATTTCGTCTGTCTGCTTGTGAATCATTGCATTCACTGCAGTGGTATACGGTATAGTTGAACCGTGCCCTCCAACGTCAAACGTGACTCCTAATGGCTGCAATTCTTGCGCATCTAAAAAATCAGCAGGAGCATATGCAGCTGGCCCTGCCATTCCTCCTAATGGAGGGCTATTTGATACATATCCACCAAGGGGATATTCTTGCGCATACTGAATTGCAGCAGTTGTCCCACTATACGAATGCGTTGGCCCACTATGCGAATACGTTGTTCCACTATGCGAATACGTTGTTCCACTATAGGGGGGATTTGTTCCTGTATACGACATACTCTAGAAGAGCATCTCGTATTCCCGGGATCCTATTTACCGCGTCTTATAACTCATCTAAACCGATTTCCTTCTCTTCTACAATCGTTGTTGTATCTTCCTCATCCTGTAACTTCCGTTCCCTATGCTTCAACTTATCCTTCTTTGCTACAATAATTGGCCCTTCTTCAGATTCACTCTTGGAGCCGGCCTCAGAACCGGCCTCAGAACCATTCTCAGAACCACTCTCAAAATCAAACCCTTCATCTTCGATTTTATCAAATAGACTCATATCACCCGTCTTGTCATCTCCCACACTATCGGTTGTTATCCCCTTACCATCCTCCAGCTTCATAAAAAGACGTTGATTCACTAGCCCCTCTTTCTTTAAAAGTCTCAACTGGTCCGGAGGATACTTTGCAAGAATATCACCCCGTTTTATAGATTTCGGATCGTCAGCTGAAAAATCACGAAGACTCACTAACACCATGTCTCCAACCTCCACCCATATCCGCCCCTTCATTTTCCTACAAATATGGCAAATGCGCACAACATTGTCATCACAATAACACAATACATTGCGATCTCCCAGGATTCGTAGGGCTCGGGCCATATATTGCCCTGGCATAATATCAATGTGCTCTTCTTGTGTCACGTCACCCTTTCCTTTTTTATATCCTTTACCGCCCTTCTTATTCGGCATTCTTACTTGTACAATACTATAATACTTTAGATCCCAGTCCCACGCTATACCATTCTCGTTCGTAGGAATCTTCTCGATACTGTTTCTACGTTTTCTGCACACTAGGAACTGGAAGGAATATCAGCTTTCTGCCAAACTTATCCGCAACTTTTTGGAGACGTTTCTTATTTTCCATACTCTCCTTGTTTTCCTTTCGCCCCTTTTCCTGACATATCATTGGCTTTACGCCCGCCGCTACTAACGCCGCGCGCAACGCATCATCCGTTTCAGGAACTTCCATCAGTTTCTCCGTGGCTGTAAGAATACTACGTGTAAACGCAGGGAGCAATGTTTGCGTGTGTATTCCATATTCCTCCAAAAGGGATGGAGGAACAAGCTGCTCTATAAACTGGGGCTCTCTATAGGCACGCGTCACACCATCCGGGCAATTAGAAGGACTGTGACCATACGCAGAACATACTCCGCAATAACTTCCACGCAACAAGGGACATTCATCCTGTGAATGACGCTTCACCAATCGCCCAAGAATTTTATAACATTGTTTGCAATTTTCTGACATATGTGTAGGATACATGAGCGCCGACGATATCAATTTTTTTTTCAATATGCGAGAACAAATCAAGCTCTATCATTGGCAGACGCATTCCTTTGCGCAACACAAGGCGACGGATGATCTTCTTGATTCTCTCGACAAGGCCATAGATGAATACGTGGAGACGTATATGGGAAAGTATGGTCGTCCTAAGATGAATGCCCGGAATCATATAATTCGCATCCAGAACATGAATTCCAAAAGTATTACAAAGTTCTTGAAGGAATGTGCTTCCTACTTGGAAGGACCTTTTGTGAAAAAACTAAAACCTACCGATACGGATCTGGTAAATTTGCGCGACGAAATGCTAGGAGATCTCCACAAAGTTCAGTATCTTTTCACATTACAGTGAGCTGGGTTCCATTCATGAATCCGTAGGCGGCCGCATCCCCCGAGTTCATCTCTATTGCATACTTGGCCATATAAATAGATGAATAGGATACACAGTCATTTTTTATACATGGTTGGAGTCCATAGGATATATGTACAACCGACAATGATTCATCCAACCAAACGACATCTATAGGGAACTGCATTTCCGGCATCCACATAGTGTGCCGCTCAAGCGTTTCAAAGATAAACATCATCCCCTTGCCCAATTCCAACGTTTTTCTCCCCGAAAGACCCCGTTTAAGAGCCTGTGGACTGACAACCGTTTCCACAGTGAAGAGCTTTCCACTGCTGGAAAGAAGGAGTGAATATATGTCACCGTCTTTTGCAGGCATTTCTATCTTGGAAGGAGAATCATGAGCGGACCCTTTGTCGGCACGTTTGACCTGAGTGGCTTTTTGGCGGTTCCATCTTCTTTGAAATTAATGTATCAAGATGATTGGAATACCTATAACCGGATACAATTGTTCAATTCAAATGTTAGCACGATTCGCAGTGGCGGAGATAAGACAGTCACTTACTACAGCTATGCAACCTATACGGAAAAGAACTCTTTTACCAGCGGCCAATTCCTACATCAACAACGATATCCGGATTCTAATTGGAATGCAGTCTCAAAAGATTGAGATAAGATAGAATGCCGGATCAATTACAATCATGTCAAGTGAGCGTGAGCACCATCTTTGTCCTCGGAACAGTAGGCCAGCAGAATGCCGCAAATAACATCTACGAGTCAAAAAAAGGGGAGTATGCGAGCTCCATCGCTGGGACGTTGCCCACGACGAAGCAACACGGGGTGAATCTCATGTTCAAGACGGATTTTGAGCGGATGCAGTATTTGCTGGGTCTATACGGACGGAACTCGCAGGGGCTGCGATAAGTCCTTGGCGAAAGGCATGGAAATAGTCTCCAAAGTAGGCGATGACATTCGCATCCACTTTGAGGACTCGGGAAGCTGTGGGACTATACTCTAGAATCGCATCGGGAGTCACGGCGGATGGCATTGTGTGTCTCGAAGGGTACCTCGGGAGGGATTCAATTTTTAGCAGGGGCACGGGCCCTTGCTTTTTGAGATGCCCGGTAGGCTACAAGAAGCGGCTCCAGGCGCTGTGTCCAATCGGGATAGATGCCATCGACCTCTGATCCGATTTGAATACGATTCTCCTCCGTTGGCATCGTGTTTGATTCGTAATAATACAAGTTCCCAGCTACATCCTTCCAGCAAGGGACGTTTCGGACCATAACACGCTGATACAAGGGTGTGGGTGGCATTAGGGCTATGCCTAGGGGTCCGGGTGGATTCGCGCTCAATTTTAAGGTATTGGAGTATTTAGACTAATGAACATTTCAAACTGGCACTTATTGACTTTCAAACTCGTAAAGAGCATTCATAAGGCGTAGCATTTCTTTAACATCTTTCTTAAGATCGGCGATTTCATTTCGCACCTCAAGTATTTCTTTAAATGAGGTGATTACTCGCAAACCCTCTTTTTTTGCTTTTAGTTTAATTTCTTTCTTTACCTTATTTTCAGCATCACTACTTTTATTTTTTTCAACTATTTGTTTATACAAATCGCTATTTTTATAGTCCAAATAGCCCCTGGAAAGTGTGTTATGAGTTATAAGACCAAGATTTTTTAGTTTATATGAAATACTTCCAGGAGTTCTTTTATGTATATCAGCAATTTGACTAATTGTCATTTCCTTTGTTTCATATTCAGTTCTAATATCGTGAAGTTCTTTATCGCCCCAATCCTCCTTCTGACGATTATAATACTCAAGTCCATTCATTTTATGAAGATATTTGCGTACAAATAAACCATCAATTTTTACCTATTAGGTGTCTGTTTGAAATGTCCACCGCTCTCATATAAAGCTTATTTGATT
>RGCF01000167.1 GCA_009919265.1 Bacteroidota bacterium
TACTAGGAGCACCTACCGTGCAAGTAGACGCCTTATATGTAACCGATTTCTTTGTTCTTGAATCAATTCCCGTTACTTTTTGGCTTATTGCATTTATAGAATTAACAGGAAAATCGGAAGATCCAAACGCTGTTTTACATACGACATGTGTTTTCTGCTTAATTTCTTTAGCTGTTGGTTTAGTACCATCCATTACTGTTGTACTAGGAGCACCTACCGTGCAAGTAGACGCCTTATATGTAACCGATTTCTTTGTTCTTGAATCAGTTCCCGTTACTTTTTGGGTTTTTGCATTTATAGACGTAACAGGAAAATCGGAAGATCCAAACATTGTTTTACATACGACATGTGTTCCCTGCTTAATTTCTTTGGGAATCTTAGAACCATCTAGAACATGTCCAAGAAATCCCGTTGTTGAGGTAGGAGTCCCACCCATTGTACAAGAAGAGGCACTATATGTAACCGGCTTTTTTGTCTTCGTATCAACCCCAGTTATTTTCTTAGTTGTTTTGTTTAGTTCTGTAACTTTCACTTCCACTTTTGATCCCAAACCCAGCCAACTGCTACATGTGATAAGTGTGCCAGCTGGTAATGGTTTAGTAGCATCTACTTTTGTAGCACCCCCTTTAGCCGGAGGCTTTTTCAAAGTTTGATTAGCCATTCTACTATATATCTTCAATTTAAGACGCGGGCATAATAAAAAACCATGATGGATACTCCTTGTTTAATTGTTCACATTTAGTATTGAATCTATCTAAAGTTTTCGCATCAGCTACATTTTCATTCGACAGTTTATCAATATATATTTTTGCAAAAGATGTATTTTTATTTGGTTTATGCACCAACATAATAGTCATATTCCACTGGCTCAAATTATTCACATCCTGTAGTGGGTTATCAGTGAAATTGTTATTTCCAGACAATTTTACTACACCATCCTTGTATGGATCTTTATTATAATCACGAGGGTCTCTACTTGGATCTATTCCCCAGCTAGAAGCCTGTGCCCATAGCGCATCAAGCTGCGCTTTAAACTTCTCTTCCATCTGCGCAAGACTCTTTCCAGTATCAAGTTCTGTTCTCCTTGCTCTTTCCGCAAAATCCTTAGCAGCTTGTAGTGCAAATTCAGTTTCATCATCATCCATCGAACGTATGCGTTCATCGTGTAAAAGAAAATATTCATAGACTTTTTCCACAAAATCCGACGTTCTATTACAATCCGCCTTACTCAATGCCCGAACGTCATCGAAACATTTCGTAGTTGTAAGATAATGTAAAAAATCTGCCAATTCGGCTTTCCATCTGTTGCCAAATATGGATTCTAACATATCTGGGCGTAAATTTAAGGCATTCAAGTAATCCGCCTCGCTTTTAACAAATATTCCTTGTAACCAATCCATATAGGGCTGAACCGCCTTATTTACAATAATATCTTTAGGAGTTCGTAAAAAAAATATAGTTCCATCGGCAACAACCTTGGTTGGAAGTATATCATTTTCACTAGCTTTGCTGCTTTCCTGAAATTTATTATAATTAAGCAGCATTTCTGGATTTTGCGCATCATCATCATTTTTCAGATTAAAAATTTTATAATCTTCCTTGATATCTTTACCATCATTTAAAAATTTATATGTATAATAATTATTTGAAATATAAAAATCTTCTTCATTATTTGGTGGAAATACTAACCAATCCCCACGATTTCCTATAGTTAAGTATTCACCAATAGAATAATAGTTAGAATTTTTACTCTTTGGACACAAGGGTTCATTTTTTGCTCCTGCTGAAAATACAACCCCCATTTTGTTGTCAGAATTCCCTTCAATATTACATTTGTATGGATATATCACATATGTCGGCTCATACATATGTATCAAGGATTCGTTATTCTCCGTAATTGCGCATCCTACTTTAATATTGTTATTTGTATGTTCTGTTAACATAAATATCTTTTCTGGATGCTTTAATTTTAGATCTAAAAAATTCGCAAGTATATTCTTATTATCTCCAGCAGGATTAAAAAAAGGAGGGCTGAAAAGAAAAATGGTATCGCCTTTGGTCTTTTGTATAATATCTATACTAGATTGCAATATTGTAGGGTCACCATTTACAGGTTGAAACACATAAATAGTATCCACAGTATTTGGTAAAAAAATAGCAAGCCGATCTGCCGTTTGTACAGGAAGATCTCCAGGAAGATCTCTTTGTATCGCGCATACTTGATTTCTATTTAATTTTGCAGAATACTCTCTTTGCGAATCTTTTCTAGTTCTATACCATGGCATACGATTCATGTAGGCTCTATAGTCTTTTCGGTAAGTATCTAACTGTCCAGATAAATTTGGAAGTGTATTTGTAGTGGAATTAAATGTGCCTGTAGTTAGACTCCCACCCCCTTTTAAAACAGTATTATCAAGTGACTTCATCATATCTTCATATGCTTTTACAGCACTATTATCCACGGTCATGGGTTGTAAAACGGTAGACGCTTGAATGGCTTTCTGTGCTTCTTCTTCTTGTCTCTTTCCTTCAGCTTCTACTGCTGCACGTTGCGCCTGTAAAATAGAATCAGAAATCTGTTTTCGTTTTTCTGATTCTGTCGGTGGTGTGACACTAGGAACATCTGTTTGTACCGTATCTGCCACTTTGCCTAATACATTCAAGAATGATGATTCCCCAGGCTGTAACGATTCCATTGTCTCTCGCTTCAATTCAAATGTTTTATCAAGAGTGTCCTTATACGTTTGCATAGAAGGTGGCTCCCCCCCTCTATGAGTTCTAGATTTCCGTTTAGATTTGCGCCTAGATGCCCGCCTCAATGATTTTTTTCGTTTCGTTCGCCTACCTCCCTTTAAAGGGACAATATTCGCAGAATTACCACCATCTAACATGCTTTCATTTGGGTTGCCCTCTATAAATCCTCCACCGCCCATTAAGGGTGTTATATTTGCAGTCCCCCCCTGTAGAAGTGAATCATCTGGATTATAACCGGGTGGCTGAACACTCATCCTATTCTCATGTGTTAAAAAGTGGCTTAAGACTTTTACCCGATGAAAACCAGAATTCTTACATGGATACTCTTGCCGAGCTTCCCGTGGTTACAATGGACCCTGATCCACAGACACGTAAGCGCAAAATTTTTTGTAAACAGGAATTAATTGTGAATAGCTTACAGCGATTTTATTCTGCGCGTGAAGACAGAGAGGAGATTTTAAAACTTCTTGAAGGGACTTCTGAAATTTCCCTACGGCTCATAGATTGGTTTGTTACAAATTATGCAAAACAGCATAATATCTCATATATCCTTAATAATCAAGAGTTCCTAGTATATACAAATTACAAGTCACAGCTGAAGGCATACAGTAAGAAACTGTTCGATCCCTTCTGCCGGCGTGAGAGAATTATGTTTCAGATTACAGGTCAGACGATGTTTCAGACGACCGTGGGGAAACTGAACTTTTTTCGTTGGGCCCTGGAAAAGGGTGTTTTAGACTATATAAAATTAAATATGCAGAAAATTGAGACTGCGATGAATGCGAGTTCCAGAGAACTTCAAAAGATTCGCAAATCGATTAGCAATACTTCTACACAATCTACAACATCTGAAAAAAGTTCCACGCGTAAGCGCATAGTGGCGACGACCCCGCCCAATTCTAAATTGATGCAGAAGCATGATTATTCTGTAGAGGTCACGTTTGATTAAAGGCCGTGGCGAGAGAAGATATATACGTATCATTAAATGTAGTCGTAGATACATTATATGTATTTGCTATTTCATCCACTTTGGGTCGCATTATTTCATATGCTTGCAATGATGCTTTCAAATCGTCTGAGCTGCCTTCGGGCATCCAGCGACTGATATATCCTCGTTCGCTAAGTCGTTTGGATTCGGCCAACCCGCGATCTGCTTGTTTTTCTTCATATACGACGGAACGAACTTCTCGGATCATATTCCTAGGATCGCGGGTTGGATCATAGCGATCAAAGTAAGGATTCATAGCTAAGGATGGACCGGTCGCAATAAATGGTTGGGATTGTCTATAGTCCTGTTTATCTGTGCGGCTACTCAAGGGGGCCATGTCATAAAATACGGGTTTCATATCGGTTGGAATATCATCGATCGTTCCACCTTGCACGACGGGAGCAGATGTCTGCCATGTTTCGAATTGTCGGGCATTGATTGTGTCTTCGGCGTTGGTTTCTCGTCGAACACGGAGCTGCATTTGTGGGGGTGGAATCCGAACTGGTCCCGCGTAGGAATATGGATGAAACATACTCACTGTCTAAAGAAGTATTAGAACATCCCTTTAAAGACCTGCGATGTTCATACTTCCTTTTCTTCGGCTGCTTAAGAATTCCTCGGGGCTGGAACAATTTTGGCTCTTTCTCGAACGGAATGGCACACACCTTATAGAACTGCAGAATATGGAGGAAGATGCTGCGATTGCGTATGCGAAAGAATTTGCGGAAGTGAATGAGCTTGTTTTGAAAGACGAGCCGTTTTGTGTGAATGACATTGTATTTTGCGAGATTGTCCCTGATTCAAAAGAGCTAGTCGGATTTTATACATGGAAGGAGACGCCGGCTGGGACGACACCTCGTGAAGTATGGCGCCCCTTTTTGTGGATGGAATATTCGGATCCATGGGGTGTGAATCGTCTGATGGATTCCTTACAGTTGTCGGAATCATCTCACACGGTATATTCTGTTTTAGAACAGATCACCAACCGTAGACCTTAAGACGATCTTATATACTTATATAGAATGGCATCTATCCGAAATAGGACTGTTCGTAGAGGTGATCAAGACGTCAGTGCCAATGTCATTGATTTCGCAGTGAATGAATCGCTACAGAATCTTCTGTCTGCAGAAATTGGAAATGCCTTCAAACGCCCATGGCATCGTTTGGAAAGAGGATTGCGCTTAAATCGCCTACGTCTATTTACAGAGACTCTTGCGGAAAAAAGAGGCTTCAAAGATACAGAGAAGCAATCATTATTGGCTCTCCTGACGAAATCCCTGGATAAGAAATTGTTGAATTCCAAGACATCAGTGGAATATGATCAAGAGATGGAAGAGATTAAGGAGATCAAGCCCCTCGTTATGCATCAGAGTGCGACGGGGGAAGTTCTTTTTCAGCTGCTGGAAAAGAGAAATGCAGTTACATTCCGGAAACGGCTCTCTAGTGCCCCAGCGCAAGAAGAAGCAACCTAAGCAAAAAGATCATATTCTATGTAAGATGCCGGACACAGCATGCGATAAGTTTGAAAGGGCGCGGATGCCTGCCGTGCATTTACCGAGTGAAATGTTCCAGTCTGTAGCGGATGTGATAGGCTGGATAGACATGGAGAATCCGGCGCCTTCGTATAATGATATATACCATGAGTGGAAAGAGGTTGCGGAGGATATACTAGGAGAATTTATTCGGCCGACGAATGTGGAGATGAGTGTAAAGGAGGAGGCTAGTTTCAAGGTGGGGAAGGAGATTGCGTTTCGCGCACTGGAAAAGTTTGTGGCGAGGGCGAAACGGGTGGGGTGGTCTGCGCAATCTCCGGAAGTTAGGAAAATCGCTGCACAGGAGATTTTAGAACGTCCGCAAATTCCCCAGCGCACACCGGCTTGGTATGCGCAGGGGAAGGAGGTTCTCACGGCATCGGAGTTTGCAAAACTCTTTGGAAGTCCCAGATGTGTGAGTCAGCTAGTGACGAGTAAGGTTCCAACGGGTAGCCCCACCGGGACAAATCGCCTGGCGTGTATGACGTGTGAGATGAGTCCGTTTGATTGGGGTGTGCGGTTTGAGCCTGTAGTGAAGCATATTTTGGAGAAGAAATGGGGGGCGCAAATAGCAGAATCTGGGCGTATTCTTCATCCGATGGATACGCATGTGGCGGCAAGTCCTGATGGAATTATTATGGAGGCGAATGACCCCGCGCGTATAGGGCGTCTTCTAGAAATAAAGTGTCCCATTACGCGAAAAATATCGGAGGGTATACCTTTCGAGTATTGGTGTCAAATGCAGGTCCAAATGGAAGTCACGGGAATTGGGGAGTGTGAATATGTGGAGGTGAAATTGGATTCCATTCAAGGAACTGCCACGGACATTTCGGGCGTGGCGGATGGCTACATATGGCTCTTACAGAATCCGACGACATGTGAAATGCGCTATGCGTATACAGAGACAGAGGCAGAAGCTATGAAGGGCTGGGAGCAAACGGAGAAAATTCCCTGGCGCCTGAATGATATGTATGCAGTGACAGTTATACGCGATAGGGCATGGTATGAAGGAACGGGCGAGCTACGGCGACAATTCTGGGAAAATGTGGAACATGCGCGAAAGGGAATGTTCCAAGTCGTGGAGGGGCGATCAAAAGTGATAGTGACAAAAGAGCCCGCGTGTTTGATTGATTAGTATGTCCACATACATGTATCTTTACAATATTCGTTAATAACTTTCATAAAGGGTATATTTAATGTGTGTAATTTCCAACTATTAGGTCTTATCCATATAAATTCAAT
>RGCF01000168.1 GCA_009919265.1 Bacteroidota bacterium
ATTATATTTCTCTAGTACTATAGGTATACCCAATACAGAATGGAAATGACAGATGATATGCTTATTCAGTCTGTAGATACAATGCAGGAAGAACTCATTAATATCCTTGAAGAGCTTAACCGCCTTAGAACAGAAGTAATGCAAATGCAAGAAGTTCCAAAACAAACTTTCACCTCTTTAGAAGATGAAAGGGCCCATGTATTTCGATTCTTATTTAACCTACAAAAAACAGGTATTACCAATATGCTTGGTGCCGATGATTATATACAGAAACGATTTGGATTTACAAAGGCAAAATCCCTTGAATATTCCTTTGAATATATTGACAACTATGAGGAACTTAGGCTAGTATACTCAAAGGACTCGGTAAAGGCTTTAAAAGTACCTTCTGTAAAAAAACGCAAGAGTTCAACACCACCTGAAAGCTCAGAACCACAAGCCCCCGTAGCTAAAATAGAAGTTTCAGAACCACTTGATGTACCCTTGGTTAGTGAACCCAAGAAAAAAATAATTAAGATAAAAAAGAAAGCTGTAGGGTCGACTGAAGAACAAAAACCAAAGGGTGTTCTCATCTGGAATTCATTTATGAATACAGTGAAGGCTGAAATGTTTCAGAAATCTGGTGTAGAACCTTCTTATGATGAAGTTCGTAAAAAATCAATTGAGATGAAGAAGAGTGATCCAGAATCGTATAAACTATTCTCAATTTGTATGACAGAAGAACCTATTGCAATACATAACTCGACTAACTAAGCTCAGATAGAAGTGCTAATCCCTTTTTATAAAGGTCTGTAGAATTGTATTTTACAGAATACCACCCTGGATACAAACACGCCTTTAATGCCACTGGATTACGCGTTTCTATTGCTGCAAGTAATTGCATATTCATGTCTTTCACGAGTGTATCATTATATTTCTCTAGTGATACTTTCTGAGAAATTCTTTTTTTAAGATTATCAAGTAAGGCAGTACAATATGGAGAATCTTGAAGGGTAACAATATCAGACAGAACGCGTATCTTATCTTCTAATGTGTCTCCAATATGATTCATAAGTTCACATTCTATTTCTCTAAGTTCTTCTGAAGACCTACCACCCGTTGTTTTATTGTATTCTTTCAGAGAAAGAAAGTTTTCTAAGATTGGCCCAATACTTACCCTAGAACCACCTCCTGCCATCGATGTATAGTATGGAGTTAAGTATATATTTCGCCATGTATTCCAGAAATTCTTAGAATCTTCTAATAGAGAGTTAGACTCTTCTCGCATAATTCTCCAGTTCTCATAATCGTGTGATATTGTCTGTAAAATTAAAACCGTCATATTCATTGTATTACCACTATGTTCATTTACATCCATCGCTGAAAATATAATCTTGGGTATAAGATCACACTCTCCAAGTGTCCTATATATATCATTTTGTAAATTACCCTGTTGAACATAGAGCCAGGCATCAACTGTATCTGTACATGCAGCATTTACCCCATTAATTGCATTCTGAATACATGATCTTTCATTTGTATCTAACACACATGAAAGATCATATGAACGATGAAACATAGTAAACGATGGTGAACAAAAAATCTTTCATAATTTCAATTTTATATATGTCTAGTTTGAGATGTCACCCTTAGTATATCTAACATTCGTAGATAATTTCTGGTGTCTACGAAGAGTATCTTCTAGAGTTTGAATAGACTTTCCTAAAAGAACAGCTGCGTTATATTGGTGCGGCATAAACTTCTTGGTATATGTAACAGGGTCTACACGCATGAATTGTTCTGGATACATATTAGCTCTATTGGAAAGAATTTCAATCGCCTTTCCATGAGTTAAACGACCTTCAATCTGAATATGGTCTCCCTTAACTAGAGCCTTTACAAAGTTAACGGGTCTAGGAGAGGGCCATAACTCGTGACGATAATCAAATGCACGACGCTCGGATCCAGTAAGATTGACAAGTTCAGTGTTAGTAGAAAGATCAACGGTTGAATCTGGTTGCTCATCTGAATTGATGAGAGGGTGCTCTGGAACATCTGGTTCCAGGTCTGTGATCTCAGAAATTGTATTAGTAGTAGAAGAAATATCTTCGAGAGGAGGAAGTTGAATAGGGCTAGTATTGCTTTTTGTATAAGGGGATATGTGATATATGATATATGAAAGGCCAAAGGATGCAAGTAAGATAAATGTAGTAAGAACATTCGGATCAAGAGTATATGGCATTGTGTATATTTGCAATAGTATGAATCGTATGTCAATTTTTACATAAAAAAGTACCAGCTGCGGGGGTTGAACCCGCTGCCTTGTGGTTAAAAGCCACACGCTCTACCAAATGAGCTAAGCCGGTATAGTGCTCTAAAGAGCTTTACCCTAGGTGGGAATCGAACCCACAATCTTCAGCTGTTTCCTTACTAGAAGGCTGACGCGTTATCCATTGCGCTACTAGGGCACAGCTATTATATAGATATACTGTCGACTCAATTTTTTGACTTAGGTTTTATAACTCATACTCATCACATAGTCTCAATGTCAACCTAAGGCGACTACTTCTAAAAGAACGGCGTATCCTTGTTAATTTCTAGTTCTTTTCCATATTGAATAAGACGGTCTACACGATCTATATTTTCCCGATCAACATTTTCAGCATACTTTACCATCGCAGGTGTAGGCCCAATATGCCCTTCTGGTGTAATTCTAGGGGAACATGCAAGTTCGCAAGTTTCTGCATACGTCATCTGAGGTAAAGGGGTTAATTCCTCACTGGGTTCTATAAATCCATCCAAATATGACTGAATTAGGATACACATTCTCATAACATGAGTCATATCTACATGAGGATTTTTTTCCTGACATTCTTTTATTCGCAAAGAAAGTTCTCCAAAGAGTATTGTTAGAGTATCGTCCATACCAAAAAATAATAATATATAGTGTTCATTTTTACACGCGCATTTCTTGTTTAAATATAAATCCAATGCGTTAGATAGCCTTTGTAAGAAGGTATATCTAGATTGCCCGATTCATGAACTACATGAGCAAAGTCAGATATCACCCTTTCCTTGTATTTAGTTCAACTCGTTGCTTGAGAAGGCAGCAGGCTTCCTTCTTATCCCACGTAGATGTGCATATATCCTGGTCCACACCATTGAAGTATGCAAGTAATTGTTCATCAAGTAATTGGTTAATTAAGATGTCTAAATTGCGTTTTTGAGAACAAAGATTGTGAACTGTAAAAGACCATCTATATTTATCTTCCTTAGTATACTGAAGACCAACAGGCTCATTTTGATAATACTCATTAAGAGTTTCCACAACTTTCTCTCGTTTAGCCAGCGTTTGCTCTAATGTATTCATGGGGATGTGTACTGGAAAAAGTGTAGTGTAAATCAATTTTTATTTTTACTCAAGATGACATATGGTTCTTCCTACGCAGGCGCTTTAATTCTGCTTTCTTGATAAGGAACTGTTGATAACCAGCCTCTTTTTTAGCTAGTTTCTCAGGTGAAATATCCTTCTTAACCCTTGCATTCTTTGCCTTCGCGGACACCTTACGCTGGTCAAGGAGTTCAGAGAACTTATTCTTGTTTGCCTTCTGTTTTGATTCACGGTTGTTCATTTTCTACTGGGGTGTTAATTAACATGGAAAAAACCACATTCAATTTTTTATATTATTGTTTCTATTAGACCAACGGGCATTTCAAACCGGCACTTACATACTATTTGTTACTTTGGAATAACGAACAATTTGTGGATATTCCGTAATAAGATTAACCTTACACTTATCATTATATAGACGAATACCAACAACCCCCTTGATTTCGGAAATAAGATTACAGTGCGTCAAATTATATAAGTCCTTGTAATGAACCTCAGTATCCCACTCACCTTCACTCTTGTCCCAGCCGAGTTCTGAATTTGTAAGCGTGAGTTCAATAAGAGGACCAAGAATACGCCTTTTTGTGCCCGTAAATGTTGCTACAGCGACTAGTTGACCGTTAGTCTTACTTTTGACGAACCATAGTAAATCACCTTCTTTCGCAGTAGTGAGAAATCCCTTTGCACACGAGTGGGTTGATGTAATTCCCCAAATAGATTTTGAGGAAGAAGCATTGAAGTGAACTCCGTCACCAATGTAAAGAAGGAAATGGTTCGGCATATTGAATTGATAATCTGGCGTCTTGATGGGTTATACTTAGCAACGGCGATGCGTCAAATTTTTCCAAAAGTGCCAGTTTGAAATGCCCGTTGGTCTAATATAGAAGCAAAAAATAGTATAGTAGATTAATATGCTTAATGACGACGGCGACCACAGAAACACCTGTAACAAGCTGAAAGCTCATTATCGTCGACATCTGATTCATTATCTGATTCTTCTACAGGTGTATCTGATGTATTATCTTTATCCTCTTCACTAATCTCCTCACTCTCTTCAATCTCTTCTTCCTGAACATCATTCTTTTCCTCTTCCTCATTATCTTCCATATCCCTTCTTGCTATTCTCTCAGCAATGATATTCCTTATTTTTTCATTTTTTTCAAGAATAGTACGAACACGTGATGAAAGATGACTCATTCTTTTAAGCAATGCATGTTCCATTTCTATACCTATACTAAAAAAAGCTGAGCATTCAACTTTATTCGCTAGTTGTAAAACTATGATACATTTGACAAGGCAGGTAGTATACCAGAGTTACTACTAAGAGTATGGGGAGTTGGTTCTAGATGTTTGAGCCATTCCTTACGAGCTTTCCAGAGTTTAGATGCTTTCTTACGAGCATGTAGGTAACGCAAGTTGGGCCATGTGGCAGAAACAGCTTTCAAATAAACGGAAAACTCAGAAGCATCTTGTTTCTGAATAAATGCTTGTTCATCTTCAGTAAATTTAGATTTCCTCCCAATCTCTAAAGAAACTACTGGAGATGTATCACTAGAGAAACATTGCTCAGGTAAGGGGGGGGTATCTTTAACGTAACCATTTGCCCTACTGAGCCAATATGCTAGGGGAACGATGTGAGCATCTGGTTCCAATAATTCACCTTCTATCTTTGTGACTAGACATCCACCATTGGTTAAAACTGTACAGCATTCATTGCCATTCGCATAAGAGAGCATCGTGCCTGGTGTATATTCGCAAGAAGACATGATAACCCCGTTGTGTATCAATAAAAAAGGGTTATAATCAATTTTATATAATGATTAAGAGGGCATCGACGGCATCTGTTTAAGAGTGATAGTTATAGACTTTTAGAAAGAACCTTATCAATGATATAAGATACAGTTTTATCAGTCCATATCTCATCCCATGGAGTGAGAACAGAACCATCTGGTAAACAAGTGCCAAACTTGTCAAAGTCAATGAGTGCTATTCTTCCATCTGGTTGAAGGTATAACTCATAGTCACATGGGAATATGCTATAACTCATACTCTTCATATAGAAACTAGTAAGTTCTTTAATGAGACCAATCATATCATTCTGAATTGGGTCAATTTGATGTGAGCAGTCTATCTTTTCCATGAGATATTCACACTCAGTTGCACGCCAGGCCCTGGGTGTGAATAATAAGGTAAATCCATTCCTGGGACATAGTAATTGATTTATCTTAGACTGAATGATACATTGCTTTTCTGCAGAAAGAGATTTTCTCTTGCCTCTTCTTATCTTTTTTACAACAACACCGTCCAAACTAGATTGGTATATCTTGCCACAAGATCCTTCAGATATAATATCATTTTCCATGACAGTGTTCTATGAAAAAAAAATGATTTCTGTAGTTCAATTTTGCTTGTAGGTTGCTGTAGCCTCTTCAATTAAGACCAATAGAAAATAAGAGCAAAAAAACAGGTGTGATGTTTTGCAGTAATATATACTTAAATACCCCTCCTTCTACATATCACACCAGTCATGCCCAACCGCCTTTCACCCCTACTAACATATGACACTTCCTATTGGGGGTTGCAAACCCCCCTATCATGTGCCCCTACTCTCGCACATGATGCTCGTCTACACCGCAATCCTAAGGAACCTTTGATAATTTTCAATCAATACTTACTTGGATCCGTTTCACACCACTAAAGCAGTGTGACCAAGACGCCGCCCTACCAGAAGCCTAAGGCGTAATGGTAGTCTGTGTTGCCCACAAATTTTGGATTCAGTTCGGCCAGACAAAGTCCGACTCCAAAGAAGAGCCATGCTAGTAACGATATTACCAACATTACAACGGGCTCAAGATAGTATATTAATAGTTAAATCCAAGATGAGGTCTTCTCCGTGACGCATAGAATGCAGAGTCGTAACTATTGCAAGCCGTTCTCAACACGATCAGGTTATGGTTCTCCGTAGAGATGATGATGTCTTATGGAATTGCTTGGCCCCCTAGTAATACTATATTTAGCCCGTTTTAGAGATGCTGCTCCTACTTCGCACACCTCCCCATATTTCTACAGGTGCTCGCAAACACCTGTAGGGTAACTGCCCCGCCTTCTACATAATCGCAGTTACCAGTCATGCCCAACCG
>RGCF01000169.1 GCA_009919265.1 Bacteroidota bacterium
TCCAATGAAATATTGTAATTTATATTTTTTTTGACTCGTCTGTCACTTGTTGCCCAGAATCCTATCGACGTTGATGCACTTGTCGGAACATCAATCCACACAGAAGAGTTTATTCGTAATCCAACTGGCACATTAGGATCAGTCGTATTTGTTCTTAGTTCATTAACTTGCCACCCAAAGCTGTTTCTATTAAACCAATTTCCGCCAGCCATTCCGCCACCCACACTTGAAACTTGCGAGTTTGCGTTGATATCAAGTTGATATAACGGAGAATTTGTCCCGATTCCGACAAAACCATTACTGGCAATTCTCATTCGTTCGGTGGTGTTTGTGCCAAATCGAATATTTGAGGAGTTTCTATAATTCCATAACGAAAATCCTTGAGTGTTATAACCGATTTCAAATCCATTCGCAGGGGTAAGACCCGTTGCTCCGACATATATTTTTGCATCCGCCCATATATTATTTCTCGATCTTGTTTCACCTTCGGTATCCAACGCAACCGTCGGTGACGCTGTGTTAATCCCCACGCGTCCCGTTGTTGTGAGTGCGGTGTCATTATCTTTTTCCGAATTTATTTGTGCCCTTCCATATACACCCAAATATCCTGTCTCAACACTGCCACTTCCTATTATTGTTCGGTTCGGGATAGATAGAATATTTCTCCTTGCTAATCCTGCTGCGATTCCGTCTTGTTGCGGGGTTAGGGTCTGTGTTCCAATTCCATCTTGAGATAATGTTGCGTTATATGCTGTAACTATTCCGTTGATTACTTCTGTTGCTGTAAATGTAAAGATGCCTCGCGAAGATGTTGGAGGGTTACCACCTGTGCCAGCATAACTCTCAACTGAGAATGATGTCCCTACCACTGCTCGGTTAGCGTTGAGCCAGTAAGCAGCAAAATAACTGTACTGTTTTGCGATCTCATTATGAGGGGCATAATTAACGTCATACCACTGTCGATCAGGGCCTCCCCATATCACTACATCTGTCGTCGTGTCTGCCACTAGTAATGGTATATAGTCTCGCCAGTTGCTTCCTCCTGTTCTTACATAAAACCCATTTGGTAATACTGATGTTGTAATCCCGCTAACAGAATTATAAGTTCCTACCGAAAGGTAATTACTTACATTAGCAACCCCCGATACATCCAACGCAACCGTCGGTGTGCTTTTTCCGATTCCGACAAAACCATCCTTGGTAATTCTCATTCGTTCGGCGTTGTTTGTGCCAAATCGAACATCTGTGTTTCTATAATTCCATAACGCAAATGTATTATCAGATTCATAACCGATTTCAAATCCATTCGGGGAGAGGGCATTCAAATTCGTTGCTCCAACAAATAGTTTTGTATCCGCCCATATATTATTTCTCGATCTTGTAGGACCATTGACATCTAATGTTACCGATGGTGTTATTCCACCAACTCCTAACGATCCACTTACATTTGCGTTTCCCGTCACGTCCAACGCAACTGTCGGTGACGCTGTGTTAATCCCCACCCACCCCGTTGTCGTGAGTGCGGTCGATGTTGCCGATGAAGAAGTGACCCGTGCTGCCCCCGTCACGTCCAACGCAACTGTCGGTGCGACATTTGAACCTACACGCACTGAGTTCCGCAAAATAGCATTTCCAACGACATCCAATGGTGCGGTTGGCAAACTTGTCGCGATTCCCACATTACCACTTCCATTTATAATCATACGCTCTGTACTTGCTGTATTGAAACGTATTGAATTATTATACTTTGAACTATCTGTAGTATTGTCTCCGATCAATTCAATCGAACTCTTTGTAGCATTTTGGGCCGATAACCGAAGAAAACCAGAATTATTGGCTGTATTCACACCACTAATTTCATTTGTACTTTGCGTAGGTGTAAGTGAAGGAAGTGCTGATGATGGGGTAATTGCCGAAGACAACAATTTCAGTCGTGGATTATCGGTATATGATAAAGCCGTTGTTGTCATATGTGTTGTTCCAGAAATATCAAGGTTCGACTGCACCCCATTATGACTAGTTGTATCTACGAAGTTCTTATTTATACTCACCCGTCCATTCAGGTTCGCACGTCCCGTGACAGAAACATCTCCTGCGGAATTAATAACAAGCGAATTGCTCTGTGTCGGAGTTCCTGTCTGAAATGTGATGAAATCTGGCGCAACCAAACTTAACCCCCTTGATGAGTCTGATAATCCTAGTGTGCTTGTAGCACCAGTGACGCTACGATGATACAATCCTGGATATGCTGTTGATGACGGCGTTGCGGTTGCTTTATTGAACAAAATCATAGCAGATGACGCCGGATTGGCTGGACTTGAACCAGGGTGTGTCCCAATCATCACGTTACCACCGGCGTGAAGCATTCTGTTTAGACTGGTTAGTCCTGAGTCAGTCATTTCGGTTGCGTTAATTCCACCGACACCCACTGATCCGTTTGAGTGTATAATACAAAATTTGTCGGACGAGGCTGAAATATTGCCATTTGTAAGGTCAAACTTCATTCCAACCTTGGGGGTAATTTTATCATTATTGTGTAAATTGATCTTTGCTGTAGGTGGATTTGCGTCTATCTCGTGAATAATTTTGAATCCGTGTGTAATATCCGCGGCAGTTGCTGGTGAGTTTGTTGTTCCACCGTTCAACGTATTTTTGCCCGACGCAAGAACAACATAACTTCCGTTTGATTCGCCACCTTTTACGAACGTGCGGGGGCGTGTATTTGAACCAATAATCGATGGGTCTTCCACATAAAACGATGAATGGATGGATCGACAAGCGATATCGTTCATAACAACGGAACCCATAGTTGCGTCGGATATATTTATCGAATACCCACTGGGTTCATACCGAAAATTGGTATTTCCTGCGAAATTACCATTTACGTCGTTATCTCCATTTGGAGCAGGATTTGAACGATACTGAACAGTATACTGCTGTCCGAGTGCGTTAGAATGTCCTGCGGGACCGGTTGGACCGGTTGGACCTCTTGGTCCTTCAGGACCTCTTGGTCCTATTTCACCAGTTGGACCTTTACTACCTGTGGGTCCAGAAGCTCCTGCGTCACCTTTATCGCCTTTTAATCCAGGTGGTCCAACAGAACCCGTTTTACCTTGCGGTCCAATCTGTCCTACCGCACCAAATGTGGTCTGAAGATACGAGTATGTAGTTTCTGATGTCGAGAGATTTGTTTGATAATACAATAGCACATTTGAGGTTTGATTTGCCACCATTGTGTTTCTTGCGTAAATTTGTAGTTGAACATATACATTTTCCGAGTTTCCGCTAGCGTCTTTAAGTGCGAGGAAATCCACCGGTATTTGGATTTTGTATAATTTCCTTTCGGTGCTTGTGATTTTTACACCAGTCGAATTATCGGTTGTAGTATCAAGCACATTTTGAGTATTCGTTAGTTCCCAACTTCGTCCGATATATTTGACGTGATTCGGTAAATATGCTGCGCGTGGTGGGTAGTATCCGGCATCACCACCTTCTTTGGTTTCTACGATTATACTCGCGGCTGATGGTTGATTTTGGGTTCCATCAATCATAAAAACGGCCGCATATAATGATACTTGATTTGCGTCTGAATTAGAAGGAACTGCGGCATATATGTTTAATACCCATACACCACTAGGAATCACGGCTAACGCGGATACTTTTTCGGCTGTATTATGAAAGTGTGAAACGGGAATTGTTTTATTGGTATTACCGTATGTAGCACTTACAGAGAGTGGACCAACCGTTCGCATCGTGCTTTGAATTGGGGATTGTGATAACAAATATGAATCTTCGATAATTTCATTCGTTATGGAATCACCGTCGGGGTTGAGCCATAAAATTGTTCCGTTTGATCCTTGAATGCCTTGCGCACCCACTACACCTTGCTCGCCTTTTGCTCCCGCTGGACCGATTGGACCGGTTGAACCAATAGCTCCGTTCGCGCCAGTTGCTCCTCGTGCGCCATTTGCTCCAGTTGGACCCACCACGCCGAAAGAACTACCAGTTGGACCGCCTGGACCAGTTACGCCAGTGGGACCAGTATCTCCTACAGAACCTGGATCGCCTGGATATCCAATACCGGGTGGTCCCTGCGGACCAACGGGTCCAATATGTTGGTCTAGTTGTAGAATTGCTTGAACCGTCCTATCAACATAGTATTTTGTTGCGACATCTTGGTTTGCGATAGGATCGCGCACATTTCGAACACGATTGATCGGCGCAGCAACCCCTGGACCGCCTGACATATCGATATCTCCATTAATAAAAATGACACCAGCGTTATTCCCGATACGAAATACATTATTTCCTGTATTATATGAAGTGTCGGTTGAACCGCCAAATACAGTCCCGCCCATTGCCGCGTCATTTGTTCTCACATAATTTTGTGTTCCTGTTCGTGAAAACCCGCCGATTCTCTTCCAATTATTGTTGTTATTTGACATCCTTCAATTATTATATATTACGCTATACTTGTTGCGTGATATATAATAACTATTAAAAATAATTCACGCGTATTCACGCATATCCACGCGTTTGATTTATGGTAAATCAAATAAATGTTTTTTATTATCATTCACAATTAAATCCAAGTCACCATCCGTTTCGGCAAGGTCGGTGTTGTTGTCATATAATCGTCGTCGTTGTCTTTCTCTTTCTCGACGTTTCATTCGTAATTTGCTTGTTTTATGATGCCCGTTTCGTAATAAATGTTTGTTTGCGTCGTCTTCATCGCTTGTTGAACGAGGAGGTAATAATCCTAAATCGGCTGGACCGATTAATACATTTTGAAAGACTGGGCGTGAATAATGATTACGATCACGTGGTTGTAGTCCTTTTGGCATTTTACCATCTAAATACGTATCCACCATTTCTTTACCGATTGGAATTTCACGAGCAAGTTGTTCTTTTGTGTATTTGCGTTCGATTACTGGTTCGTTATCTTTTTGTGTCTGTGTTGTAAGTGTGTTTCCATCAAACGTCATCCTTGACATAAATCGATGACTTTCCATAACGGGTGCGGGTGCGGGTGCGGGTGTGGGTGCGGGTCTTTGGTTTTTTTTTGTTCGCGTCATACGTTTAGACTTACGTTTATTACTCTGGTGTGACTTTTCTCTCGTTTTGCTGACCATATTTATTCTATATGTATATTACAAAGACAATAATGAAATTCAAGTTACTGGATAATAAAGAAGTATCGACTACTGAACGTTACAATGAAACAGATCAACAGCATAAATCACATTACTCTGACTCGTATCAATATTTAGATGAGTTATTGGATAAAACCTTTATTCTCGACTATTTTATGGAACGACGGCGACCAAATAAATAATCTGTTCTCTTATATATGCGAGAATGAGTATCAATATTCGTGATTTAATTGTATTGGCCGTTATTATTTTGGCATTAGATGCCGTATTTTTATACACCGCAAAGGATTTGTTTGCGAGACAGGTGATGCTCGTCCAAGGAACTGCGATGAAAGTGAATATTACGAGTGCGGCAATATGTTACAGTTTAATTGTGGTTGGTTTGTATTATTTTGTTCTTCGCCATATTATTGTGCCGAATGCGACATCTGCGGCTGCCGCAATACAAACAATGCGGCTTCAAGAGGGAATCAAGGCCGCGTTTTTCTTAGGTATTCTTGTATATGGTGTGTATGAAACAACGACATTAGCAATATTACGTAACTGGAATCCGATGACCGCACTTATTGATACGACATGGGGCGGAACTTTATTTGCTCTCTCGGCATATATGTTTTATGTATACAAGACAATCGTATATTGAACTAGGCTAGCATCTGGACTTAGCAAAGCCATAATTCTATTTTGAATGAGTTCGTATGATTGGTTGATAGGTCGGAACTCGCGGTCGCGGTCGCGGTTGCGGTCGCGCTTACTGCCCGACAACTCGTAATTATACTTGAATACATCATCAATTGATATATAAATTGAATTACGTTATATATGAATAAACAAGCCCCAATTTTGTCTATTTTTGAGCATCCAGAAAACCACGTTATTGGTCTTCCATATTTCGTAAAATACGGCGATACAAAGATATTGGCGTAATGATGTATTCCATTCGTTTCGTATTCTGGTTCATCGAAACGAATGTATTGCGTTGTTCCATCTGAACCAGAAATCATACCAATTTCGCCAATTTCTGTATCACTTTTGTCTATTTTATCAAATTCTCTTTCTACTTTTCCGTGTATATATTCTTTCCCCCAAGACGAGTTATAAAAACTTGGTTTGAAGGCTTGTCTTCCGCTGAATGTATATATTGGTGCTTCATTATGTTCATCACTCGGTATTGATTTATACATATGAACATTATGACGTTCATATTGGGTTTGTGATACTAGAGGTATTGGTTGTGGATACGACGAATGCGGTGTCGGGGTTGGCGGCGTAAACGCCCCAGTTACCGGTGAAGAACGGAGCCAGACCTGCGGGGTGGGGCAGCACGGACAGGAAGTTGTCCCAACCAACGTGCTG
>RGCF01000170.1 GCA_009919265.1 Bacteroidota bacterium
TGCCGACAGGCGGACGATGCTCGGTAGGCGGACGATGCTCGTCGTGAAATACAACCGATAATAATCTATTGTATATATAACTTAGTTACACAAATGGCTGACGATGAAGAAGACATTGAAGACGGTGGTGACGAAAATAAAGATGAGAATGAAAAAGGCACTTTTAGTAAAGTTGGCGGGATGTTCGGTGGTGGCGACGACGAAGGCGAAGAAGGCGAGAAAAAAGAAGGAACCTTTAGTAAAATCGGCGGGATGTTTGGAGGCGACGGCGAGGGCGAAGGCGAAGGCGAAGCCAAGGATGAGAAGCCAAAGAGAGTTAAGGTGAAACCAAATACGATATTTGATATTGCCGCGCTCAAAGAATTCGGTCTCAGTGTATTAACCCTCTTTATTGAGACTGTCATTGTTTCCGTTGTGTGCGTGAATATTCTATTCTTTTCAGTTCCAGAAAGCATTAAAAATAATGACCTGAACCTGAACAAGTTATTTCCGACCGACCGTCACGAATGGCCATATTGTTATACGAATGAATATACCAGCTGCGAGGCTGATTGTGGTGATAAGTTCGGTGGAATTGCCGATGACCCCAAACTAGAAACATCGAAAAAATTATACTTGAAAGCGGCAATTATTCTAGATACAATGGTATTTAAATGGTTCTGCCTTACGAAGGATGACATTGATATGGTGAAAGAAAGTGTGGACGAAGGAGCGACACAAGTGAACTTACTACACTGGGAATTCATTAAAGCGCGTTTTAAGCAATGGATTAATAATGCTTTCATATTCTCATTTTCGAGCGACCGCGCAATGTTTGCTTATATATTTGAGCAAATAACACGGCTTTCAAATGCTATTCCGGTTGAATTGTATGATGTCGTCTCTCCGCTTCTTATTCTTCTAATGCCTTTCGTCTTTGCTATATTTATGGCATTTATGTTACTGGGAGGTCCATTCTTCACAACTGTTATTGGTATGGTGATAAACGAGACCGACAATCGTAAAGAATATATTGGTGGAACATTATGGTCTCTTATCACCGGGTTTACGCTTGGTATTCTGCCCATTATTTCATATATCGTCAGGATGATACAGTTTCTCGGCACATTTTTTATTTACCCACTGCTTCACTGGGGTCAATACCGCGAATTATTTGCTCGTTATATCCCCATCATCTTCTTTTTCTTTAATTTGATACTAATGTTTTATGCTTTCGAGTATTTGGACATCAATGTTGCCGCGATTGTGATTTTAATGTTACTGGTTCTGTATTTGATGCATTATTGGGCCGGAATTATGGAATTCTTTAACGCGATTAAAAGCTGGACAGCATAGAAACAACATAAACAATATCGTATAATAATTATCATACTGGATTATACGATATGAGCGGAAAAAATAAGAAGGTCGGTGGCGGCGGCGGCGGTGGCGGCGGCGGCGGCGGCGTCGAGAAATCAACCCCCGAGTATTTCAAGAGATATCCGTTCGTCAGTGTATGCACCCCCACATTTAACCGTCGCCCCTTTATCAATGCGATGATTACTTGTTTCAATGAACAAGATTACCCGCAAGACCGTATGGAATGGATTATTATCGATGATGGAACCGACCCCGTCGAAGACTTGGTTGCCTCTCACCCACGCGTTAAGTATTTTAAATATGACACGAAAATGACGCTTGGTCGTAAACGCAACCTTCTTCACGACAAATCGCGCGGAGAGATATTGGTCTATATGGATGATGATGACTATTATCCACCCAAACGCGTCTCTCACGCGGTCGAAATGTTGATGTCACATCCAGAAGCGTTGTGTGCTGGTTCGAGTGAGATTTACATCTATTTTAAGCATATCAAGCAAATGAAGCGTTTTGGACCGTATGGCCCCAATCACGCGACTGCTGGCACATTCGCTTTTAAACGCAAGCTTCTGAAACAACATCGGTATAATGATGATGCGTGCTTGGCGGAAGAGCGTGCGTTTTTGAAAGATTATACCGTGCCATTTGTCCAATTGGACCCGATGAAGGTGATTCTCGTATTCTCGCACGAACATAACACATTTGATAAGCGCAAACTACTTGTAAATGCTAACCCAGATGTTGTGCGAGATTCACCGAAAAAGGTGATGGATTTTATCAAAGACAATGCTGCATTGCGTCGGTTTTATATGGTGGAGTTGGAAGGATTATTGGCGAATTATGAACCTGGGCGTCCGGAAATGAAACCGGATGTCATCGCGCAAACCCTTCAATTAGAGAAAGACCGCGCGAAAATGGCGGAAAATGCAGCAGCGGCAGGCGGCGGTAATATTGTATTAGAGCAACCAGGACAAGCGCCCATTGCTCTCAATAACAAACAAGTCGTCGATATACTTCAGAATTTACAGAGCGATATTGCCTCTCGAGATAAAGAGATTATGCGTTTGAACCACGAATATCAGGAGATGTTGGAAAAATATGAAGCTTTACAACGAGAGCATATCGCCGTGAAGGCGGCGTTACAAACACAAGCCGAGGCCGAGGCCGAGACACGCGCCGATGCCGACGCGATTTCTAACGGGGCAGCAGCAGCAGGAGCAGCGAACACAACGCCAGATACAGAAACGATTTATGTATAAAATGAGATATAATTTATTCGTCGAATGATGATGATGATGAATACATTATATTACGGCCATTAGGCCATTAGGCTTTTACGATTTCAACCGAGTTAATCTTCAAACACAACATACTATTCTTCGATTCGTGAATTACGAATTCGTGGCATTTATTGTATTCGGCGAATTTCGCTGTAAGAATACTTTCAATCTCACTGACCGGCATTTCATCATCTTTGGTCTTAAATTGGTGGTTCGAATTGTGTTTGGCGTTTCTATTATTGTCCCCGTCGCTGTCGCTCTCGCTCTCGCTGTATCCGCGGCGTTTTTTCGACGACGACTTCGACGACGACTTCGACGACGACTTCGACGGCGCATCATTCTCAGGTGGAAGATATTCCCATTCACCAATCGTTTCAATCACTTGATTATTCGTATTAAAAACCATCGAGTCTGAATTGAAGACGAGAGCAGAACCAGGGGCGTGTTCATATTTATCGAGGTCGATTTCGGTAATTAAATCAAACTCATCCAAGAATTCATTCTTGCGAAGATAATTGCGAATATAACCCGCGATCTCAGATGTAATTTTTACAGTGTAAACCCTGTCTTGATGGTCATTCCCGCTGTCACTGTCGCTATCACTTCCGCTGCCACTGCCGCTGTCACTTTCGCTGCCACTGCCGCTTCCTGTGTCGCTGCCGCCGTCTTTGACACCGCCGCCCTTGGCGCTTTTTTTGTTATGTGCCGCTGCTGTCGCCGACGCTGTCTTAGGTGGGTTTACAGAAATACATTCAACTTCCGTATCTAAAATTAACCTATACTTCGAGTCAAACGAAATTGAAGCACCCATATTGAAAATCAGTTCTAAATACTAGTAATATCTTTTCAATATTATTCAAACGCATATTCTATCGTATCGTCGCAATTTTCGGAATATGGTATTTTCGGGGAGTCGTCGGTTTGTAAGACGGTTTTTTCAATATATTTGTCTAAATAACGATAAATTCGGTTCACATCCAATTTCGTGATTTCATACATTTCTAAAATCCGCGGAATTTCGTCTTCTGAATATTGTCGACGCAATGACATAAAGAATGTAAATAGGTCGTTCTGGTCCATCGAAAGTTGGATACATAAATTCTGTATGAATAACTGATTGTTATATTCCGTGCTATATTTCGTAAGAACCTTCGTAAATCGAACTTCCGTTGGGTGAAATCGCGCCTTCTTCGGGAACGATTTATGGTAGATGTAGTGGTTGTAAAACGTCTTGATGAGAGAAGACAACTCGTTGAAAAGCCAAATCTGATTTTGAAATGTAATCCGGTCAAAGTAGTCGGCCTGGCAGATATTGTCGAGAACAACCTTATAAAAGGGTGCTGACTCCGCGATGGGCATTTTATCGAGCAGGTCGATGATATTTTCGTGCCAAAGCAGCCCGATTGTCGTGCGGTCAGTCTCATTGATTAGAGCGTTATGTTCTGAAATCGGATATTCGGTGTTCATTAATTTCTCCGTGATTTTCTTGATGTCTTCATTGTAAGTCTTTGGTTGGAATATCGCGTGAAGAATATTATTCGCGAGAATCGTATTGGATTTTTTACTCATCTCCATAACGGCATTCAGTTTGCGTAGGTTGCCTTGGACAAACGCGACGATATTCTTTCGCATTATGGCGTCTATACCGGGCAACTTCAAGTCGATAATATGCGTCATCTGAACCGTAGTCGGCGTTTTCAATTCATACACATAACACACCTTCATTAACTCCTTGATTTTCTTGTCGATGTGATAATTCCCGATACAAATAATTGGGTTCATTGTGATTTCTTCCTGCTTCTGTTTTTTCGTCTTTTTAGGGCGAATGAGTTTAATGAGTGAAGTGATGCCGCCTTTGTCGCCGTTATTCATTCCGTCGAGCTCGTCCATCACGACGACGATTTTCTGAACTTTACGCTGGAATATCGACATAATGTTTTTATCCGAAATATTGTGCTGCGTGATTGAATCGATGATGGACTTGTTTCGAATATCGCCTGCATCATATTTCACCATATCATAATTCAAATCTTTTAATAAACGGACGACGAACTCCGTTTTGCCAGAGCCAGGTGCGCCGTATATATATATTCCGCGCTTGAAAGTGAGGTCAGACTTGTTTTTTTGAAATGACGCTAGGAAATCCCGGATATTGTTATAGATGGTTTCGCGTCCAAGAAACGCAGTATAGTTGTCCATCTGTATTATTATGATGGTGGTGGTGGTGTATTATGTAAATATCTTTTTTGTATTTATATATTATAAACGAACATATTCAGAAAATGAACGCAATCCAGGATTTATTTGCCCCTCTTGACAAGGATTATTGTTTGCTGTTCTACTGGCTCACTGTGGTAAATTTCATCTTTTTAGCTGTTGCTGGCTTGGGATTTATCGGAACTTTACTTATGTTATTTAGGGGAAAAATCACGATGATGAGTGCGTTCTATTCATTTTTGATGATTTTGGTATACGCCCTGATGTATTTCCAGTCGCGTCTGTTTTACTCGATGTGCGTCACTAGCAATATGAAGGCGGGAACTTACGGTATGGGTTCGCCATCCGACTCTCTTCCAGCCGTGGCAAAGCAGGCGTCTGGTGCTGCTCCCGGTGCTTACCGTATGTAAAGTGTAACATAATAGAACCAATCAAATCATTACTTATTATGGTGTTATTATGTTATTATTATGGTGTTATTATGTTATTATGTTTATACCAGACACTTCAACGAAGCGGCACGCGATTTCTGGCCGTCGACAATACCCTCCCACGGGACATAACCGCCATCAGAACCATTTAGCCCGGTTGCTTCGTATACTCTATCTTTTATTTTCATAAAATTATCACAGTGGTCAGTTTCGCTGAGTCCTATTATCTTTTCAGGGGTGGCAGAACTATCTTTTAATAACCCATAATTATCTATGCATTCATTTGTGTCTCTATTAAACTCCATCCTATCCGGGCAACGAGCAATCTCCGGCGGCCACTTCTGCGTGCTCTTTGACTTCCAAAGTAAAATTGCCACAGTTCCGACCGATATGACAAACGCGATAATTGCTAATAATAAGACCATCTTCTGAATAGAGAGATTGCTAAATCCACCCGAACCGCTGCTACTTCCGCTGCTGCTCGAACTTCCAAATGCCGAAGCTCCGGCGTTTTTTGCACTTGAAATAAAATCCATTTCTATTCAATTATGAAATCTTGCTACTATATAAATAGTAGTGATATAAAATATATACATTATACAACACCGTTGTTTATTTATTTAGCACATATCTAACCGATTACTGCAATGAACCGCTTCGAATACCGCACTTTCCCCGAAGAAACATTTATCGGCCAACCTAAAAATGGTCGCCTCGACATCCTCACCCCCCCTATCCAAGACCAGTTCGCTCTTTATGATAAAAACCCCGTTCATCAGTGTGTTACATACCGTGATGCATTAAATGGCATCTGGGAAAACACGCCTCTCTCGAACGCTTTCTTCAGTAAGGAGAATATGCAGATTATCCAGAACGGAATTCGCGCCGGTGTATATCAGCGGTCGCGTGGTAAGTATGTTATTGGCGAACAGGACTGCGACACTTTGCGTATCATTATGCGGTCAATTTATCTCCAGAACGCGGCGAATGCTCCCACCGATATTCGCGACCAGATTATTGAGTTGAATGAGTTAGTATTTGAATATTGTGTTCCTCGTGTGCACGGAGAGGCGGAGGGGTATATTCAGTATAAGCGTGATGTGAGCAATATGTATACGCCGATTGCTCACCCCAATTTCTCGGATTACAAGCATAAGACGCTAGAGTTGAAGCCGTGGTTTTAAGTTCGGG
>RGCF01000018.1 GCA_009919265.1 Bacteroidota bacterium
TCTTGGTTTATCAGGATTGATCCACACACCGGATACATATTTCGCATCAAGAACATTTTGCATTCTTCCGAATACTTTTGCAGACACATCTTCCAATACATTGAATTCATAAGAAATCGAACAATCAATGATATTGAATGGATCAACAGGCAGTGTATTTGCATCATCGGCATGATAAGAGCCGGTATGACGATAATCAACTCCAAGGCTTAATCCATTCATCCATTTTGGAGCATATCTGCATTGCAATGAACCAAATACTGTTGGAATTCCTGCCATTGCATTTCCTGAATAATCAACAAAAGCTGCTCCTGTTGCATTGCCCTCAACCAAGGAATCGATCACATAAGAATCATAGGTATTGTCGCTTGCCGTAATGGAAGCATTGATGGAAAATCCATTTATCCATTGCACTGCATGACTCAATTCTATACCCATTCTGCTTGTTTGACCGGCACTGAAATAAAATCGACCACCGGAATAAGGTACGATATCATTGATGGTATTGATATGATACAATGCAATATCTGATTTCACTTCTGCTTCTCCCAAACCAAGCCAATCTTCTTGAGCTGATTGGAATTTATATCCCAATTCATAGGATGTTGATACAATTGGTTGTAGAAGTGGATTGATCACGAATGAACTCAATGATGCCGGTGGATCTGTTTCATTTCCTGCAGGGACTTCAACTCCTCCACCAACATTTGCATAGAATGACATGTCTTCATTCATTCTCCATGTGATTCCTGCTTTGGGCGTGAATCGTTCGAATGTCTTTGCTTGCTCAGAAAACACTGGTAGACCCCCATCAATATAAATTGCATTGAAATAAGAGATCTTATCATAACGACCCCCAAGGATTACAGACCACTTATCATCAATCATGAGTTCTTCTTGCAGGAATAATCCGAAGTTTTGTGCTCCTTCTCTTTTATTTGTTCTGAGCACATTACCACGATTTCCATTGATGAGATTATAAAATAAGATTGCACCATCTTGATATTGATAATCCATACCAATCAGAAACATGCTTTGTATTGAAGAAGACAATTCATTTGCAGACTTCAGCATGAGATTCCCACCCGTGTGATAGCGCGTGAAATCTCGAAATGTATTGCGTTCAGATCTCTGCAAAAATTTACTTTGCAGATATGTCATGCCACTGATGGAAAGCGTGGATGATAATTCATGATCAATGGTGAGTCCCAATCGACCGGATATATTGTTTCTGCGTTCATCACGCTGAATAAATGTAGGATTAAATACACTGGTATCCGCACTTTGTTGCGGATCTTTATCGAATTGTTCTTGATTCAGTGGACCCGGAATTTGAAAAGCCACATTCCCTGCAAGCACATGCAATCCAACTTTTGTTCTCATCGAAGGCTGATGTACCAGACCGGCGCTGACTTGCAAAGCAGAACTATTGGAATGTTCTCTCCAACCTTCAAAAGTTGATTTGCCAATAGTCGCATACATCAATCCAAGATCGGTCATGCCTTGTGCATGAATGGTATGTTGCATCAAACCAAAACTTCCGATTTGACTATGCAATTGAATTTTTCTTGACTGATCTTTTGGAATGGTAGAAAAACTTATCACACCACCTGAGGCATTTCCGAAGAGTGCAGAACTATTCGATCTCAAGATTTCAGCTGATTGTATGGACAAAAGTTGAATAACATCCAAAGCTGTTCTTCCATCCGGTTCGGTTTCGGGAATGCCATCAACCAATATGCGAATTCCCCGAGTTGTTCCGGCATTTGAACGCTCTCCTGCACCACGAGCACCAAATCCTCTGATGCTGATGCGCAAATCTTGATTTCCCGCACGATTTTGTACAAACACACCCGGAACCGATTGCAAGATATCATCAATGCCATATCCTCTTTTGAGTTGAATATCTCGAAGCCCCAATACAGTGACCGCGAGGGGTACTTCAAGATTTTTCTCAGGTTGTCTTAGCGCACTGACCGTGAGGTCTTTCACATAGACTTTTTTTTCTTTTACTGTGTTAAACTTCTCTTTTGTTGTTTGTGCTTCTACAATTCCATGACATAGCACGGACAGAATGAAGCACAAAAGTGAAATGGATTTCATGTTTTACTCCACAATGAACAAAATACTTTCAAGAGCATGAAGCTCTGATTATGTCATTGAGGAATATTGAGGAGGAGGCGTAGGAGGTTCTTCAGAAAATGTAAAATCAAGGATCAAATCTCTGTCAAAGCATGTATTCATGCTTATATGCGGCAGATATGACAACATTATCTCGGTGATTGGTGCAAGGTGTTTGACAAAATCCATGAATGAGAGCAATTGTTGATCATGCAGTGGATTATCATCAAAAAAACCTGCAATAAATTTCACGATTTCTTTATTGATGGATGTTTCTTTTTTGTCGATGATGCAGTGATAAATAATTGTATCAACCATCAACTCTTGTGAAACGATATCATGCATTTCTCCCTTATATTCAAATTCCCACGGTTGTTCCCATTTGAGGTGTTTCATTTCATTCTCATGCACGGCAATTCGGATTAGTTTCGCATCTTTGGCATGATTCATCATTTCCATTGCATGTCTTTTTGCTCTACCTTTTTCATAATGCAAAAAAAGCATCGTACCTGAAAAGGGTATGATCATCGCAAAAAGTACTATCAAAGAGATGACGCGTTTCAAATAAGTGCCATGACAATTGGTGACAGACAAAAATGGTTAATTTTCGTAAATTCGCATCACTTTCACTTGCCCGGATGGCGAAATTGGCAGACGCGCTATATTCAGGTTGTAGTATTCGTAAGGATGTGCAGGTTCAAGTCCTGTTCCGGGCACGCTATGGTCAAACCCGCACTATGCGGGTTTTTTCATTGCTTATGAGTATCCTATGCTTGATTTCTACCACACATGTTCTTCATGCTCAATCACCTGATAATCGTTCTGCATTTCAGAAGGGTCGCGATGCGATGAATGCCGGATTGCATGGCGAGGCGATGCTTCAATTTGAACAGTGGACAAAACTCATTCCTCGCGATCCCATCGCTTATGCTTATCTCGCATCTTGTCAGGCGCGCATTGGCAATCCTCAACAAACCATTCAGTCTGTCATTGCATCGTTGCAAGCAGGATTGGAAGACATTCATCTCCTTGAAATGGATACGATTCTCAGAGGTGTTATCAAAAAAAATGCTGTGCTTGCCAGATCGCTTTCCCCAGTATTCAAAGCACAAGAAGATCCTTGGGTTGCAATGCTAACATATGCACATACACAAGCACAACGATTCCCGCTCTCTTTTGCCCTGCAACAACGAATTGGTCGATATCGTACTTTGCTACCTAAAGGATATGATTCCACAAAACAATATTCTTTCATTCTCCTTCTTCATGGAAATGGATTAGATCCTTCATTCATGTTGAATTGGATTGAATCATTTGGGTTTTCTTCGCATATCATTATTGCTCCAGAGGCACCCTATTTGAAATTCAATGAATCACTTCATGCTGGAATTCAGAAATATTCTGGAAGAGGAGATGATCAACGCATTCCGGATTCTTTGGATGAAGAAGTGATAACACTCACTGCAGATTGGTATCATTCCATCATTGATCAAGCGCGCAAAACACTTCCCATTTCAATGAAACCTGGAATCGTAATGGGTTTTTCTCAAGGTGGTTTTTTTGCAACCGTTTTGCTAACTCGATATCCTGAATCATATTCAACGGCAATCACCATGTGTGGAAGTCAATATCCATCGGGGAAAGTTGTAGAAGGATTACAAGCAGTAAAGAAATTAAACAGAGATATGCTCATTCTGCATGGAAGACAAGACCAAACTGTCCCCTATTCAATTGCAGAAACATTTGCAGGGAATGTCAAAGAGCATGACATACCATTTCAATTTCTTTCTTTTGACGGCGGACATTGGCCTACGGATGATGTGCTTGATGAGATCAAAGCTTGGATTGTATCACATTAAATCAAACCACTTCTCTTTCTGAAAAACCATTCACATGCAAAAGCGGTGATGGCTATTAATAATAGCCAGAGATTATTCCACAAAGCAAGTTCAGATTCTTTGACGATAGAAGTTTGTGTGAATCGTGGATGTTTTTTCAAATCATCCAGAAAAGCAGAGACTGTATTTGGGGTATAAAATCTTCCACTCGTGATCTCAGACATAGATCTCAGTAAAGGCGCATTCATTTTCAAATTCAAGTATTCAGCTGATTCTGTTCCGACCACAAAACGACCATCATCTTTGCCTAGGACTGAGCCTTTTACTGCAGAACCTTGATAAAAATAATCACCGGCAGGCAATCCTGAAATGACTGCAGAATATCTTCCTGCACCCATATTTGCAAGTCGAATATCACGTTTTGTATTTGGTCCGGTAAGTGTGACTGAAACGATTGCATCATCCACAGGATCAAGAGAAGAATTATACACTTGTCCAATCAATTCAACCTTTTCGCCACCGATATAAAATTTTCTTGAGGATCGAATCTTCACCAATTGTTCTTTTTCTGATGCACCAATCCATTGAATACTTTGATCGATGAATGCAGACAATATATCAGGCATATCATTGGCTCCGCGAGCAATATCGGGCGCCATTCCCAATAATTTCCAGCGATATAAACCATAACCCAACACAGCCAAAGAGCGTTTACCTGCAAATGTGCGTGTCATGATCAATGGCTCTTCAACGGGCGCGGTTCCGATACGAATCGTGGAAAGAATTTCGGATTCAGGTTTTACATCGACAAATGTTTCTGTTTTGTAAATCGGTGGAAGTGAATTCCAGCGTTCTGTATCACGGCCATCACCCAAAATGCGCATGATGGGACTTGCTTCACCACTTTCTTCAATATTTGGCAATGCCATATATTCTTGCTGAGAAGTTGAAGTCACTGAGAAAGGAAGAAATGGCTCTAATGGACTCAATCGTTGATAATCAAGTTGCTGTGATGCAATGAACATCAGTGGTTTTCCATTTTCTAGTTCTTTGCGAATCATCTGCATGAGCGATGGCGGTGTGGATGCAATCGGAAATCCAATCAAGATGATGGATTCTGCTTCAGACAATGATTGTGCAGAAGGTGCAGGCGGATAAAATTCACTTCCTTGCTTTTGGACATGCAACACTATTTTTGAATCCGGAATGCGCTCAAGCACACTTTTGATGAATGTTAAATCAGGAGAAGGCGATCCGGCAAAAACAGAAATGATTCTCTTTTGCTTGAGAACTTTCATGAATTCTGATAATTCATTGTTTTTTTGCGTTAACTCATTTCCTGAAGTAGAAACTCTCGCAGTAATTTTATGAATTCCCGATTGAGTAGGTATATGTTGAATTCCCACCGAATATGTTGAAAGTCCTGCCTTTAATGATATGGATTCCTTCCCAATCAATGATCCATTATCATAGACCGAAACCTGCGCTTGAGATTCATCCGGAAAACCTGTTGCCCTTACTGTAACAGCGATCGGCACTTTTGTTCCTGCATAGACAATCTCATTGACAAGAATTGATTGTATCGAAGCGTCGCGAGGATCAAGCGAATCACCAATTCCCACGGTGAAGATGGGTCTGCCAAATAATTCAGATTCATATAATGGATTCGCTCCGGCATTCACTGCACCATCTGTAAAGAGTATTGCAGCCTGAACCGCATCGGATTCATCAGCATCTGAAAGAAGTTTTACTGCTTTGGTAATATTTGTGTAGAGACCTTTTGCAGGGATGGAATCAGCTCTTGAAAGGCTCGCGATATTCCCTTTTGCATCTTCACCAAAGACCACAATCTCAATATCATCTTCATTCAATGAAGAAATATTTGAAGATGCAATTGCTTGTTTTAATGCTTTGGCCCTATCTATTCTCCCATCTTTCAAGCTCATTGACAATGATTTGTCAATGACAATGGCAAGTCGAGGATCTGCGAGGGATCCGCGTATCATCGACAATACCGGTTCGAATAATGCAAACAATAATAGTGTCAATGCAAGCGCTCGAAGACTACCCAACATGAATCTCCGCAATGAACTCAGGGGGGGATTCGTGATTTGATATGTCCACCATGACAGGCCAATACCTGCTAGTGCACATATTGCAAAAATCCACCAAGAACCGGTTATGCCAAGTGTATAGGAATTCATGTGTGTCTGAACATCAAAGTGAAGCTTTGAGTACAATCTTGCACTCAATTTCGCTGACCCTTTACTGCGTCAATCGAAAGGCAATTTCAGAAATTTTCAAGGAATCTTTTCAACGGTGATTTTTTTTCCTTCAGTAAAGGGCTTTTTGTTTAGATTTGCAGTGCAGCAATTACCCTCTCCAATCGTTACAGCATAACGATAACTATGTATAAGCGTACTTTTTCGCTCAAGAAAATCCTTGTTCCTGCAAGCACGACCGAGGTATTTTCATTTGCAGCCGTCATTCTCGGCCTTCTCATCGCCATTTTCATTGGCGAAGTACCCATTCGTCTTATTGGCGCTTGTGTGGCCATTCTTGGGGGAGTGGGACATTATATGATTGTCTCCCAAAAACTCAGTGATTCCTTTGATTCTCATAGAGTAAGCTCATCAATTCCACCTGAATTTCGTGTTACAGTTATTCCCGGGCAAGGTGGAAAACGCATGGTATTTGATGGCTTTGAAGGGACATTCGATGATACTCGAGCTGCAGAGATGGAAAAGAAAAGAAAGAAACCATTGCCTGCCGTCCAATCTCGATTATTCGACAAACAACCCGAGTTATCTGAATTACCGGAAGATGAACCCATCACATTGAAAGCATCCGTGAAGGCGCCACCTGTAATACCAAGTGAGCCGCTCACGCAAGAACAAGTCATTGAGTCGGATGATTTCATAGAAGGCGTTCGAATCATTCGCAATGAGCCCGAATTGTCTGCCGGCATGATGCCAATTCAAGATGATCCATCCGAACCCGAAACGCTGGATATGTTTGCCGGCAATGAATTTGACCATATTGATGATATTCAAATAGAAGAATATCAGGAAGAGTCATATCCAATTGAAGAGCCGCTTCCTGAAACAAGTCACAGAAGAGCAATCCTGGATGTTTCACTTCAGGATTTCATGGAAGAAGAGATTGCAATTCCCACTGAACCAAGAAAAGAATTTGATCATCTGCTTGCTAGAGTATTGATGGCCATTCGCTCGGTGATTGATGCAAGAACTGCCGGGTATGCATGGATTAATCATGAAAAGCAACAACTTGTGATTGAATCCTATGTCTCGGAAGTAATGGGAACATTCACTTCACAAAGAAAACTTCCATTTGGTAATGATGTCATAACCCAGATTGCTATGTCCGGCAAGCCCGAGATTTTGACAGATATTCATCCTTCCTCCGAATTGGATTTGTTGAACTATTATACAGCAAATGCCAAAACATTGTCATTCATTGGCGTACCGGTCTATTTCAATGGAATTGTCATTGGCGTTTTATTTGCGGATTCTGATCAGCAAGATGCATACGATGCGCTTAGCGTAGGCTTTTTGGGACATTTTACAAAATTGATTTCCGGATTGGTTCAAAGTTATACCGGAAAATATGATTTGCTACAATCAAGCAGAGCACTAGAAGCCATCACTCGATTTAGATCAATCATCTCAGCATCGGGGAATGGAATGGCCGATCTCTGTTCGGCATTGCTAGAAGCTGCAAGCGAGGTGGTTGATTTTTCAACCATGGGTATTGGGATGTTTGATTATGAACAAGGAATGTGGACAGTATTTCAAGTGTATTACAGAAATCCCGAAGGCGATTCAATGCTTGGTTCGCAAATTGACCTTGAACTTTCATTGATTGGACAAACCATTCTTACCGGACAAACAACGGCGATTTCTGATTTGGATGAAACCATTATGCGAATAAGTCCAGGTGAAAAACCTCTACAAAGTGGATTCTTCGCAGCATTACCATTACGCTCGCAATCGCATAATTATGGTGCCTTATTCATCGAGCAACAACAAGGTATCATACCACAACAAGATTTGATCATTCTTCAAATGCTTGCCGAACAAACAGGTACAATCATTGAGCAATTGAGATTCCATGAAATGTTTCGCTCAACAGCATTGCTCGATGAAACAAGAGGAATCTTCAATGAAACTGCCTTCATGCAAAGAGTACAAGAAGAAACAGCAAAGACGAGAGAATTTGGATATCCTTTGTCATTGGCTTTACTTAATATGGATCGATATGATTCATTTGAACAATCAGCAGGCATGAAGGAATCATTGCTTTTGCATGTGCTTAAGAAGATTAAAGGGAATGTCAAAGACTTCGACATCATTGGTGAAATTGATGATTCAACGATTGCGATTTTACTTCCGGGACAAACCATTGACAAAGCACAAATGTGGGGTGAACGTGTAAGAAAAGATATTGCAAGTGCAATTGCAGATATCGATGAAAAACGATTAACAGTAACGATTTCCATCGGTCTTGCTCAAGCAAATTCTTATGACAAAGCAGATACATTGTCACGCAATGCACAAAGCGCATTGAGACTTGCCTCAGAAAAAACAAATGCCGTCGTGGTGTTTAGTTAATCATGAATACATTAGATGCAATACTTCTCGGAATAGTACAAGGTCTTACAGAATTTCTTCCTGTAAGTAGTACTGCACATCTTACCATTGTTGGAAAAATATTGGGAGTTGTTCTTTCGGGCGAACAATGGACTGCACAAGTTGCAGTGATGCAATTCTGTGCCAATCATATGTTTTGGATTAGGCTTCAAAAAATACATCGAAGGAGATCTCACAAAGAATCTCTTCATCATCGGAACGATGTTGATTCTTGTAGCACTCATCATGGCAGTTGCAGAAAAAATGGCCCAGCATAATAAATCGATCAAAGATGTAAAACTGAAAGATGCAATGATCATTGGATTTGCTCAGGCATTGGCATTGATACCCGGAACTTCTCGATCAGGTGCAACCATCACTGCAGGTTTATTTCTAGGATTTGATCGTGAAGCTGCAGCACGTTTTTCCTTTTTATTGAGCATCCCAGCAATTCTTGGAAGTGGCTTACTTGAAATGATCAAAATCATCCCAATGCTGTCGGAAAATAATATCGTTTCACTTGGTATTGCTACAATTGTTTCCGGCATCAGTGGTTATGCAGCCATTGCCTTTTTGTTGACATATCTTCGCACGCGGTCAACCGGTGCATTCATCATCTATCGCATCATACTTGGAATCATTCTGTTCATTGTTGCCGGAATCGGACTTATTCAATAGTCATGAATAACTCAGCAATCATAGTGATTGATGGAAAACACATGGAATGGAATTTCATGCAGGGAATCAATTGCTCATTTCATCTTCAGAATGGCTCCGATAATCCAAATGCATTTTATCTTCCCCATCCACAATTTAGTCCATTCAAGCATGGGGATTTCATAGGTTCAACACTCCAAGGTGGACCCGTCAATTGCTCCATCTTGCAACTTGCACCTCATGGCAATGGCACACATACTGAAAGCATTTGGCATATTTCAAAGGAAGAATATCCCATTGCGAATGTCTTTGATCGATGGCATTTCATCGCGAAATTATATACGATCGAATCTGATGATAAGCATACAATGCTCATTACAAAGGAAGAAATCAAGAGTGCTCTAGGTGATTCAAGACCAGAAGCTTTGATTATTCGAACGAGAAAAATTCCTGCCAAAACACAATGGTCCGGCAAAAATGCCATTGCATTTGAACCCGAGGCAATGTCATGGCTCGCCGAAATTGGCATCATGCATTTTCTTACCGATTTACCATCTGTCGATCCGGAAGAAGATGAAGGAAGATTGGCGGCGCATCATGCTTTTTGGCAATATCCCAATGCACCAAGAATAAAAGCGACAATTACAGAAATGATATGCATTCCTGAAGATGTCAATGAACACTCTATCCACTCAAGGATATTACTTCATGAGTATCACAACTCAACAATTGGCACGCATGATTGATCATACATTGCTTAAAAATACAGCAATGCGAAAAGACATCGAGCAATTGTGTGCAGAAGCAATTGAGCATTCATTCGCAACGGTATGCGTACATCCATTTTATGTAGGCATGTGCTCAAGCATCCTACATGGATCACATACTCGCGTTTGCACCGTTGTAGGATTTCCTCATGGGATGCATAGAACCGGAGTGAAAATCGCAGAAACAATGCAGGCGATACATGATGGCGCTCAAGAGATTGATATGGTGATTCAAGTAGGCGCACTCATTGATGGTGACAAAGACATTGTCTGGAATGATATTCGTTCAGTCGCAGATACGGCACATCAATCCGGAGCAGTGGTAAAAGCAATTATCGAAACATCCGTATTAACCGATGAACAAAAAATCATTGCATGTGAAATAGTATCGGATGCCGGTGCAGATTTCATCAAAACTTCTACAGGGTTTTCAAATGGTGGGGCAACAATCCAAGACATACAATTACTGAAAAAGCATGTGGACTCCAATATCCATATCAAAGCATCGGGGGGAATTCGCACATTGGAACAAGCTTTATCGATGATTCAGGCTGGAGCAACACGCATTGGTACCAGTTCTGGTGTGTCAATGATACAAGAGTCCATGAATTCACTCATGGGTTGACAAAAAACCGTATTTTTGGCAACATATTTCCATTCAATGCGGATGCATATCATTCATGGTCGACAATAAAATCATTTTCTCGATGATTCTACCTCAAGAACCTGAAATGGATCCTGACAAAACAGTCAAAGATATCGTAGAAGAAGGCGTACAAGAAACTGTGAATATGCTCAAAGAATATGAAGCGATCTCAGCACAATTCGCCGATCCCGATGCGGATTTTGATGCCCTTATGAATAAGCAGGCAAAGTTGCAGGAACAAATTGATCATGCAAATGCATGGGATCTTGATTCCCGATTGGAACTTGCAATGGATGCATTGCGATGTCCACCAGGTGATACAAAAATCGATGTCTTGTCAGGAGGAGAAAAACGCCGCGTCGCCCTATGCAGATTACTTCTCCAACAACCAGATGTATTGCTCCTTGATGAACCTACAAATCACTTGGATGCTGAAACCGTTGCATGGCTCGAGGTGCATTTACACAAGTATCCAGGAACTGTCATTGCAGTTACTCACGATCGCTATTTCTTGGACAATGTTGCCGGATGGATTTTGGAACTCGATCGAGGTCAAGGCATTCCATTTGAAGGCAATTACTCTTCTTGGCTCGATCAAAAACAAAAACGACTTGCTGTTGAAGAAAAACAAATCACAGCAAAACAAAAAATCATGCAACAAGAATTGGAATGGGTTCGTATGAATCCTAAAGGAAGGCATGCAAAAAGCAAAGCGCGTATTGCATCCTATGAACGCATGGTTGAAGAACAACAAGAAGCTCGCAATGATGAGATGGAAATCTATATTCCACCCGGACCAAGACTTGGTACCACGGTCATTGTATCCAATGAAGTGTCAAAAGGTTTTGGAGATAAACTCTTATTTGAACATCTCAATTTCGATCTTCCACCCGGTGGTATCATCGGTGTGATTGGTGCTAATGGAGCAGGTAAATCAACCTTGTTCAAAATGATTACCGGACAAGAAAATCCTGATTCCGGTACAATTACAATCGGCGATACGGTCAAACTTGGTTATGTGGATCAGAATCGTCCTTTAAGCAATGACAAAACAATCTGGGAAGAAATTTCCGGTGGTGATGAACTCATTCGTCTCGGTGCAAAAGACATGAATTCCCGTGCTTATGTTTCACGATTCAATTTCAATGGAACAGATCAACAGAAAAAATGTAGCGTGCTTTCCGGTGGTGAACGCAATAGAGTTCATCTTGCCAAAATGTTAAAGGAAGGTGCAAATGTACTCTTGCTCGATGAGCCGACGAATGATTTGGATGTGAATACGCTGCGAGCACTAGAAGAAGCATTGCTCAATTTTGCGGGTTGTGCTGTTGTTATCTCTCACGATCGTTGGTTCCTTGATCGCGTAGCTACACATATTCTTGCATTCGAAGGTGATAGCAATGTTGTTTGGTATGATGGAAATTATTCTGAATACGAAGAAGATTTGCATGAACGACTCGGGACTTCTGCAGACCTACAACCGATCGCATGCGACAAGCAATTTTCAATGCTCTTTCAGGTCTTATCGATTTTTCTTCTTCTGATGTGCATGTGCTGGATCTTTGCGCAGGAACCGGAGCCCTGGGTTTGGAAGCCATTAGCAGAGGAGCATCACATTGCATCTTTGTTGAAAAAAATGCACTCGTTGCAGAAATGATTCGCAAAACAATGGATAAATGCGGAGTGAATTCAACTGATTCACCAATAGCAGTTTCTGATGCTGTTTCATTCTTACAAGGAATGTCTTCCGAACAGTATCCGAAAGAAATGCCAAAGCAATGGGATTGCATTTTTTGCGACCCACCATATGCAGCACGCATATTGAATCCAGTGACAGATGCTATCATTGCACAACAAGCATTAAAACCCGGTGGAATCTATGTAGCAGAACATGATCGTATTGAAACAATTTCACAACAAGTTCTCAAACATATAACAACTCTAGCATTTGGTGTGACCTTAGTTGATATTTTTCAATCAGTATGAATGACGTATGGACTTTGCATCTTTCATAGACATCTTTCTTCATCTCGACAAACACTTGGCTGATTTGTCGATACAATATGGCATGTGGATATATGGCATTTTGACACTGATCGTTTTTTGCGAAACAGGGTTGGTCGTGACACCATTTCTGCCGGGAGATTCTCTGCTCTTCGCCATTGGTGCATTATGCGCAGGTGGCACACTGAATCCACTTGTCATTGCTCCCCTTTTGCTTATCGCGGCAATATCCGGTGACAATGTGAATTATGCTTTGGGGAGAACAATTGGAAATAAGGCCTTTTCTAATCCTCATTCAAAAGTTTTCCGCAGATCATATCTTGAAAAGACACAATCTTTTTATACTGAATATGGAACAAAAACCATTGTGATGGCTCGATTTATACCAATTGTCCGAACCTTCGCTCCTTTTGTTGCAGGTATCGGTTCCATGCGCTATGTCACATTCCTCACCTATAGTATAGCAGGTGGTATGTTGTGGATTGTATCACTCATCACAGCAGGATATTATTTCGGAACCATAGAAATTGTCAAGAAAAACTTTTCCATAGTTGTGCTTGCAATTATTTTCATATCGATTTTGCCTGCAATTATCGAAGCCATCAAGCAAAAAAGATCAAAGCAACAAGTATAGCATACAAATTCGCTTGAAGGAACATGCAATGAGATTTCATTGTTATCTCATTATCTTATCGTGGATAATCTCATGACTATGTTATCATTCAGCTTGATGTTTTGTCTTCTCTTCATATCCTGTACAGCAGAACAACCAAGTATCCAAACCAACAATTTACAAGACATAACAATGAAAGCAGAATTTACCGATACCACTGCCGTTGCAACATTCGGAGCCGGATGTTTTTGGTGCGTTGAAGCAATATTCCAAAATCTGAAAGGCGTCTATTCCGTTGAAAGTGGCTATATGGGCGGGGAGAAAACAGATCCAACATATAAAGAGGTATGCACCGGCACTACAGGTCATGCTGAAGTGTGCCGCATCGTGTATGATCCACGCATATTGAGTTTCAAAGAATTGCTTGAGATATTTTGGCAAACCCATGATCCAACTACACTCAATAGGCAAGGCAATGATATTGGAACACAATATCGCTCAGCTATTTTTTATTATTCCGATGAACAAAAGCAAGAAGCGGAATTTTACAAAACACAGATTGACAAATCCAGTGCTTTTGATGATCCAATTGTAACAACGCTTGAAAAGGCAGATGTGTTTTATCCAGCGGAAGACTATCATCAGAACTATTTCAATCAAAATGGTGATCAGCCCTATTGCGCATTTGTGATTAAACCGAAAGTTGAGAAATTCAAAAAGGTCTTTTCTACACGACTCAAACAATAAACATGAAATATGCAATCATCACCGGAGCATCTTCAGGCATTGGTTTGGAACTTGCTCGCATCATGGCTGAAGAAGGACATCATCTCATTCTCACAGCACGCAATGTTTTGGCATTGGAAGACATTGCAAAAGAATTACGCAGCAAACATAAAGTAGATATTCAGGTGATTCCATGTGATTTGTCTGAACCACAATCTGCATTTTCTTTTCATAAAGAAATCAACAATCGAAATCTTTCAATCAATTGTCTTGTCAATAATGCCGGATTTGGTTTGCTCGGTGAATTCAAAGACATGGAAGCAGATATGCTGCATCGCATGATTGAACTCAATTGTAATTCACTGATGGTTTTGTCCAGACTCTTCGCCGATGACCTTATCGCCTCCAAAGGAAGAATACTGAATATCGCTTCTGTCGCTGCCTTTTATTCAGGACCGCTTATGGCAGTGTATTATGCCACAAAAGCATTTGTTGTTTCTTTTTCTGAAGCACTCAATTTTGAATTGAGGCCTCATGGCGTGAGCGTTACTGCTCATTGTCCTGGTCCAACTCGTTCTAATTTTCAAATCCGCTCAGGAATGCATTCCACAACGCTCTTCAAGTTATTTCCTGTCCCGAATTCCGATATAGTTGCAAAACATGCATATCGCGCAATGATGAATCGTAAATCACTTGCGATTCACGGATTATTCAATCGTTTCATGTTGGCCTTTGGATCTCTCAGTCCGCGTTCACTTAAAGTTCGGATGGTGCATGCATTCCAATCCTCAAAGTCCTGATTTGACGCTTCGTTTGATTCTTGGCGATCAACTGTCCCATGCACATTCTTGGTTCAAAGAAGTGCGGGATGATATAATCTATCTCATGGCTGAATCTAGAAGTGAAACGGATTATGCAAACCATCATATTCAAAAAGTATTGGGATTCTTTCATGCGATGCGTTCCTTTGCTGATGAGTTGACACAGGCTGGACATCGCATCATTTATGTGACATTGGATGATCCACATAATCAGGGTTCCATCACAGCAGAATGTCTTCATCATATCAAGCAATTAAAGATCACAAGATTCGAATATCAAGAACCTGATGAATGGCGAGTACAAGAACACTTGCGTCTGATGTGCGAACAATTGTCGATTCAAAGTGCTTGCGTCTCAAGCGAGCATTTTTTGAGTGATGATGATTTGTGGAATACAGTCTTCAAGGGAAAGAAGACTCGCATCATGGAAAATTTTTATCGCTTCATGCGCAAGCATCATCATATCTTGATGAATGATGCTGAGCCCGAGGGAGGTGTATGGAATTTTGACAAAGAGAATCGTAAATCAATTCCAAAAACGGTTTCCATCCCTGAACCTTTTTGTTTTGATCATGATGTCTCCCCCATTGCTTCCATGCTTAATCGCATGAATGTTCAAACAATTGGCAAAGTGGATGCACAGCATTTTCCATGGCCCAAGAATCGTGAAGAGTCATTACAATTGATGGCATATTTCAATGAGCATTTGCTCCCATTTTTTGGGATGTATCAAGATGCAATGACAGATCGTTCATGGTCTCTATTTCATTCACGACTTTCCTTTTCGATGAATGTCAAAATGCTTCATCCTTTGGAAGTGATCAATTCTGCAATAGAAACATGGAAGAATGATACGGAAACAATTTCCATTTCTCAGATAGAAGGATATGTCAGACAGATTCTTGGTTGGCGTGAATATATGCGAGGAATCTATCGTGAATATATGCCCGATTATGCCAAGCTCAATACATTTAATCATGATCGAGAATTGCCCGAATGGTTTTGGACCGGCAAGACTGATATGCATTGTCTTTCAATGGCAATCAATCAATCTCTCGATCATGCCTATGCGCATCATATTCAGCGTTTGATGGTTACGGGAAATTATGCATTGCTTGCAGGTATTCATCCTGATCATGTAGATGCATGGTATTTGGGGATATACATGGATGCTATCGAATGGGTCGAGATGCCAAATACGCGTGGGATGAGTCAATTTGCCGATGGTGGAATCGTTGGCACCAAACCCTATGTTTCAAGTGCCGCTTATATCAATTCGATGAGTGATTATTGTAAGAATTGCACATTTGATCCCAAGAAGAAAATCGGCGATGATGCATGTCCATTCAATAGTCTTTATTGGTATTTTTATCATCGACATCGTCCGCTACTTGGGGGAAATAATCGCATCGGCATGATGTATGCTGTTTGGGATAAGATGGACAATAAAGAAGCGATTCTTCATCAAGCCGAAAAGCATCTGAATACGCTTTGATCATTTCATCGTATAGAGTTTCCACCAGGGTGTTCGTGGAGAGGCATGATGCTCATGATGATATCCAAAGAAATAGCAAGTGAGCATAGCATAGAGATGATTTTTTTTGATTGTTCTTGCATTATGGGGTTGCATATCATGCGTATGCGGTGTACGATGCGGAATATATGTTCCAAAAGTGAATAATTGTAAAGCTCCAAGCATTGAAGGTGCTACCCAGAATATCCAAATATTGATTTCCGGCGCAATGAATTTCAAAAGGTTGAAAAGAACGCCCATCACAATGAGTTGAGAAATTGTGGTATAGTGAATCATGAATCGCAGAAACCAAAGGAGATAATTCTGCGACTTATCATAATCGGGATCTTTTTCCGTACCAGGATATGTATGATGCGCCATATGATTGGTGATAAGTCTTTTATAATTCATTCCAGCAAACAAAAAACAAGAAACCCACCCTATTGCATTATTGATTGTCTTATTTGATGAAACCGTTCCATGCATCGCATCATGCGCAGTAATGAATAATCCCACACTCAAATATGTCTGCAAAGCTACATGAAACCACATACCAATAGACAATGGACTCCAATCAAGCATCATGAGCATATATGCACAATGCGAAATCCAAGAAAGGATGATGGTCAATGCGAAGAAGATTCCCATGATAAACTGTTAGGATGAGAAACCAAGAAAAATAAATCATGTAAACATACTATCACTTATCCAAGAGCATGCTCAGCACTGAATGCAATGTTTCGCGCATGTCTTTACGATGTACGATCATGTCCAAGAAGCCATGTTCGAGCAAGAATTCAGAGCGCTGAAACCCTTCAGGTAATTTCTTGCGAATGGTTTGTTCCACAACACGGGGTCCTGCAAAACCGATGAGTGCTTTGGGTTCAGCAATGATGAGATCACCAAGCATGGCATAGGATGCACTCACGCCTCCGGTTGTTGGGTCGGTGATAAGTGAAATGAAGGGGAGTTTATGTTCGGCAAGTTCACTCAATACTGCACTAGTTTTTGCCATTTGCATGAGTGATAAAGCTGCTTCTTGCATGCGAGCTCCACCCGAAGTGGAGATTACGATGAGTGGCATGCGTTCTTTAATTGCTCTTTTTGCGGCGCGATAAAATTTCTCACCAACCACGGACCCCATGCTACCACCTACAAAGCCAAAGTTCATGCAGGCAAATGAGATAGGTCTCCCATGAATAGTACCATAGCCAATTGTTAAAGCATCATGTAATTCTGAGCGTTTTTTTGCATCACGCAGACGATCCACATACGGTTTTGTATCAACAAATTTCAATGGATCAGTTGAACTCACATTGATGTCAGTTTCAGTGAAACTACCTTCATCAAACAATATCTCTACATATTCTTTGACGGTGATGCGAAAATGATGATCACATTTATTGCATGTATAGTATTGCTCTTCGAATTGTTTGCGATAAATCATTTCATTACATGAAGGACATTTCACAAACAATCCATCGGGCATGTCTCTTTGTTCAGATTGTTCGATATTTTTCTTGGAACGCAAAAACCAAGACATATAATTCTCTCTATTGATTATCGAATTTCAACTTCCATGGCATCCTCGCCATAGATCTCTTTAAAACGCTCATCAGTGATTTCGTTTGGATTACCATCAAATACAATCATACCATCTTTGAGAGCAATTGCTCGGGTTGCATATCTTCTGACAAGACTCATGAAATGCAAATTACACAGCACGGTCTTACCCATTTCTTTATTGATTGCTTCAAGATAATTCATCACTGAATGCGATGTCGCCGGATCCAAACTCGCAACAGGCTCATCAGCCAAAATAATAGATGGATTTTGCATTAATGCTCTTGCTATCGCAACGCGTTGCTGTTGTCCACCACTCAGTGCATCTGCTCTGACTTCTGCCTTTTCAGCAATACCAACAATTTCAAGATTTTTCAAGGCTCGTTTTCTATCATCATCGGTAAACTGACCAAGAATAGATTTCCAAATAGGAGCTCTTCCAAGCATGCCACTCAGGACATTATCCATCACAGAACGCCTTTTCACCAAATTGAAATGTTGAAAAATCATTCCACATTCTCTTCGATGCTTTCGTAATTCTTCGCCTTGCAAACCGGTGATATCTTCACCTCTGAAAAAGATCTTGCCTGAAGTCAAGTCATGCATGCGATTAATACAACGCAATAATGTGGATTTACCACTACCACTCAAGCCGATGATTGCTAGAAATTCACCTTCCTGTACATCAAATGTTATATCCTTCAGGGCGGTATGACCATTGGGATATGTCTTGACAATATGTTGGATCGAAAGTAGCGTTGACATCGGTTGTTTACATAAGATGTGCGAGTGCAAAATTACGATTTTTTCATGAGCTTGTCCTTAGCAATGGCTTTTATGCCAATGCTCTCACATAAATACCGTAACATTGCAGTATTGCAGCATAATCAATGATTGTCATTATGGCAATCAACCCCATAGAAGCCCATGTCCACCACTGAACAGTTAAGTCAAAGAGCAATATTTCGCTTTTGGTATCCATTATCCGCCACATGGCTAATGATGGCTGCTGAGGGACCTTTATTGACATCCTTGATTGCTCGCTTGGATGACCCCAAACATAACCTTGCGGCTTATGGTGTTGCGACTGCGATAGCAATGATTATTGAATCACCCATCATCATGATGCTAAGCGCCTCAATTGCACTCGTAAGAGATTCCGCAAGTTATTATGCCCTCCGAGGATTTATCATCAAACTGAATATCATGGTTACAGTAGGAATGCTTCTCACGCTCATTCCACCCATATTCAATTGTTTAGCATATACACTTCTCAATCTGAGTCCTGAAGTTGGAGAATTGATGTATGGCTGTCTGGCGGCAATGGTATTATGGCCTGCAGCAATTGGTTTTAGAAGATTTTGGCAAGGATTATTGATACGTTCACATCAAACAAGAAAAGTAGCAATTGGGACAGTAGTTCGACTTCTCACCATGTTTCTTACTGCCATCACTCTGGTAAATTTCTCTGATTTGCACGGAACATATATTGGTGGAATTTCGCTGACGATTGGTGTGATTTGTGAATCCATTGCAACAAGGATCATGGCACATAAAACGATCATCGCAATTCGAAATGAGCCAGCACATTTTAATGAAACACCATTGACAAACCGGTATATGATTTCTTATTATACACCGCTTGCACTCACATCTCTCATTGGAATGGCATCGATGCCGATCATTACCTTTTTCATTGGAAGAAGTCCGATGACGCTCGAATCACTTGCGGTTTTACCCGTGATCGAATCATTCGTATTCATTTTCAGAAGTGTGGGTTTTGCATATCAAGAAGTTGGTTTGGCATTGCTCGGACCCCGTAATGAACACAATCATAGTTTGAGAAAATTCGGACTATCTGTTGGACTCACCACATCAAGTATCTATGCATTGCTTGTGTTCACGCCATTGATTCATCCTGTATTGTCTGGTTTATACGGACTTTCAGATGAATTGGCATCATTTGCGGTTCTCCCCGCTCGCATTGTCGTGATCCTTCCATTCTTGTCAATCAGCTTTGCATATTTTCGATCCATCATGATGAATAATCGAAGAAATGCAATCGTGACTTATTCTACGATGATTGAAGTTGGTGGTATGATCTCTTTGATTTTCTTGACAGTGACTGTATTTCAGCCGGTAGGAATCATCGCAGCAGCTATAGGACTTAGCTTTGGGCGATTGGGTGCTCAATGGTTCTTGCTGTGGATGTACAATAAAGTGATGCACCCTCAATTAGAACAATAATCCTCGCTTCTTCTGCACTGCCACCACACCTGATTTATTTTTGCATGGAAGTGCAATCGTTGAGCCATTCAAGACAGTTGGTATTGGAAGAAAATCGGCTTGATCAGAATTACCTTTTTCTGCGAATGAGAATTGCGATTCAAGTATTCCCTCTTTATCAAAGAGGAAGAAATCCGCAGCAGATTGTTCATGCTTTGCGAGCAAGCCAATATTAGTCTTGCTTACAAGAAGTGGCGCAACAGCTTGAGCAGACACATATACATGCCAGCGTTTTACGCCATCATGCGTATATCCCATGATGAGGGTTCTTGCTTTTTCAGCAATGCGTGGTTCTAAAGAAACGATATACAATGACTGTTCATCAGATGAAAGAAATCTTGGTGTTTCCGTCAGCAGTTTTTCCCAGCATTTTGTGCCTTCATCTTTAAAGCAAAACAGTGCCGGTTTTTTTCTGCCTTCGTCCATACGTTGTCCTGCAACAAAAATGCGATCATCATGCACCAATGGTTGTGTGGTTAGACGCACAAATGGAAGCACTGCTTTCCAACGCACTCTTCCTTCCGGATTATAACACAAGAGTGTATCTGTACCACCAATTTCATCCATGGAGTGAGAAGCATAAAGATTGCCATGTTTATCAGCACTGATTGTTCTTACGGGAGTGGATGATCGATCTTGTCGCCACATGATTTGACCATCAGTATTCACTTTGAATATTGTGGTGTCGCCACAAGCCACGATGCCATCTTTTACGGACAATAAATCCAACCATATAATAGATCCTGCATGATCTGAAAGCAATCGCTTGCGCCATTGCATGATACCATCAGGTGAGATTTTGATCATATAACCCGTAGTGCTCACACAGTATAAATTCCCCGATGTATCTCTGCACATTCCTGATGCCACATATCCATTACCGGTTGAAACTTTTAATGTCCATTTCACGAGCGAAGAATTACCAATTCCCACAAATCCATTTTCAGTTGCAAATGCAACATTTGCTTCATCAATCGCCATGAGTGAAGATAAACCAAGAGAATCACTCAAAGGAAATTGTTCGAAGATTGCAGTTTCAGCTGTGAAGCGTTCTGCGACAGACATGAAATTATTTGATCTATCTGCTCCACCACAAAGATTGGTTCGAACCATTGAAATATCATCATCTGCAGTTTGATGATTGCTACAGGATAATCCTATACAGCAGAAGAACAATATTGGTATGAGTGAATAACGCTTCATTGAGTTCCTTTCAACGATGAGGCATAACTGAAATTTGCAATTGCTTCACCAATTCGATTTTCAAGTTGTTTGTATTCTCCAACGGATGGTCCATTTGAAATGATGGAAAAAATAAGCTGCTCTCCATCTCTTGTATATGCATAGCCCGAAAGGGCGCTTGTATTACGCAAAGTACCTGTCTTTGCTCGCAAATTGCTCTGCGCATAGGTTCCAAGCATGCGTTTTTTTAGTGTACCGTCTACGCCGGCAACAGAAAGAGAATTTTTATACTCCTGTCCAAATGGCAATTTCAAAGCACGATTAAGCAGCATAGTTTGCACTGATGCAGAAAACAGATTTTTTCTACATAAACCACTACCATCAAGAATGCAAATACCATCAACAGGAATGCCATGATTGGAAAGTATTCTCTTGACTGTTTCTGTTGCTACTTTTCCAGTATTCTTTTGTCCACCAGCAGCAGCACCAACTAGTTTATACACATGTTCTGCCAAAAAGTTATCACTATTTTTATTGACAAGTCCAATCACATAACTCAAAGGATGTTTAAACTCTGCAAGAAGTTCTACATTATCAGGAGTTGATTTTCTTGCAATGCTGCCACCAACTGTTATACCTGCCATTCGCAATTGATAACGCAATGCTCCTGCAATAAACATGTCGGGATATTTCATTGTGAAATATGCATTTGCTGATCCTCTTCCACTCACAGAAATTAGTTGTATACCTGAAGCAGAAGCACTTGTAGAAATGCTCACGCGTGCTTTTCTTTTTTTTGATCGAGATGCTTTTGGTGCATCACCAACATGGTTTGTCATTTCAAGAATGATAGGGTCCAATGAGGCTCTTTTCTTCCCTTTCTTTTTCCCTTTTGCAATGACAACTTTTTTAGTGGATTGTTTTTTGGATGATGCACCCTTTATTGCAATGATGGGTTTCTTTTTTGTTTTTACAGATGCAGTACTTCTTGTCTTAATACTCTTAACAATCGGCTCCTGCACTACTGTTGCTGATAAACCTGCTTTTGAAGTACTGATTGCATCTGAGTGTGGAATGATTGTTACATCACCTGCTTGTACTTCCACTGCAAAACCATTCCGATTCATGCCAAGCGCTGTGATTGGTGCAAGCTCTTCTACGATTTCATTGTCACCACTATAGATATGTCTTTGCGTGATATCATCAAAATATGTGGCATCGGCATAGACATTCCCTTCAATGCTGTTGATCCCTTTTTTTGCAATGGCAAATGCAAGTTCTTTTATGTCAGGTTCTGTGAGTGTTGGATCACCAAATCCTTTGAGATAAATATCACCTTTTAAGACTCCATTTTCGATTGGTGCATCGGTAAATACTTTTGTTGGAATCATATAATCCGAACCAAGCAATGCATAAGCAGCAAAGGTTGGAAAGAGTTTTGTTGTTGATGCCGGAGTTAAATAATGATCTGGATTCTTCTCAAAGAAAATTTCATTCTGCTCTGCAGACATAATCCTGATACTGATCTTTCCATGTGATGCAATATTCGATTGATCAATCAATGACTGAATTTGTGAACGAAATGCCACGATGGATTTCGTGCTGTCTTCCGAAGTTAATTCAATAACTTTTTTTTCTTTTGTGACCGGTGGGGGTTCGGGATTACATGAAGCACCGATCAGTGGGATTTTATCGGCGACGACGATGGAGACGAACACTCCGAGAACGATTGCTGTGGCAATAATTCTGCCCCATGCAATACGACTCATGAGCGAACGGGTCTTGCGGGGTGTCCTTGTTTTACGGACACGACGGGACCTTGACTTTGACGTCATTCTTACTCAGAATTCGTTTGAAAGTATCGATTGGTTTAAGCCTATCGGGCGCTGCTTCCCTCAAGGCGGTGTACAAACATATAATTTTTTTTGTTCTAAGGCCAATTTTCATTGAATTAAGCATCATTCGCCTCCCCCCTCACTGCAAAAGATTTCGTATTTTTGCACTTCGCAGAATGCATTAATCCAAAGTCCGAATCATACTTCTCACATGAGCGAATTGTCCAAATCTTATGATCCCTCTGGGATTGAACAAAGTACCTATGAACGCTGGCTGAAATCAGGTGTCTTTTCTTCAGTCCCCAATAGAGAAACAACTCCGTATTCCATCTTGATGCCCCCACCGAATGTAACAGGGGTGTTGACGATGGGTCATGTGATCAATAATACAATTCAAGATATCTACATCCGCCGTCATCGCATGCAAGGCGAGGAAACATGCTGGTTCCCGGGTTTAGATCATGCAGGAATTGCCACGCAGACAAAAGTGGAGCAAAAGCTACGAGAAGAAAAGCTCACAAGACATGATCTTGGACGCGAGAAATTTCTCGAGCAAGTGTGGGACTGGAAACATCAATATGGCGATATCATCTTGCAACAAATGCGCTCAATCGGGATTTCTTGTGATTGGAATCGCACGTTGTTCACGATGGATGAATCCGCCTCGAATGCCGTTCGCGAAACATTCATCAGACTCTTCGATGAAGGACTTATCTATCGCGGAAAAAGAATCATCAATTGGTCGCCTGTTGCTCAGTCTGCATTGAGTGATGAAGAAGTATTATTCCGCGAAGTCAAAGAACATATTTATACGCTGCGTTATCATTTTGAATCAGGCAATGGTTGGCTCAATGTCGCAACGGTGCGTCCGGAAACAATTTTCGGTGATGTGGCGGTGGCTGTGAATCCGGGTGATGAACGCTATAAGCATCTGATTGGAACGAATGTGATCGTGCCGATTACAGGCAAAGCCATTCCAATCATCGGTGATGACTATGCAGATCCAACATTTGGTACTGGTTGCGTGAAAATTACGCCTGCTCATGATCCGAATGACTTTGAAGTTGGTATCAGACATTCCCTTCCCATGCCAAATGCCATCAATGCAGATGCCACGCTGAATGAACTCGCCGGAGAATTCAAAGGATTAGATCGCTTTGTCGCAAGAAAACAAGTGATGTCACGCTTGCAAGAACTTGATCTCATCGAAAAAGTGGAAGACTATACACATAATGTTGGTTTCTCTGAAAGAGGGGGCGAACCTGTTGAACCATATCTCAGCGATCAATGGTTTGTGAACATGAAGCCACTCGCAGAGCCCGCATTGAAAGCAGTAATGGATGGTGATATCAAATTTTATCCAAATCATTGGGTGAAAACCTATGAGCATTGGATGAATGGCATTCGTGATTGGTGCATTTCAAGACAATTGTGGTGGGGACATCGCATACCCGTCTATTATGCTGAAGATGGCACATTCACCGCGGCATCTTCTGAAGATGAAGCTCGCACAAAGCTTGGTTTATCGGCTGATGCAAAACTTAGACAAGATCCTGATGTATTGGATACATGGTTTTCTTCTTGGCTTTGGCCGATGACAACGATGGGCTGGCTAGCCGATGGAAAAACAGAGCAAACAGATGATATGTCATTTTATCTTCCTTCGAATTTGCTAGTCACCGGACCTGACATCATCTTTTTCTGGGTGGCCAGAATGATCATGGCTTCGCTGAAATTCACAGGCAAGATTCCTTTTCGTGATGTGTATTTCACAAGCATCATTCGTGATGGGAAAGGTCGAAAGATGTCAAAATCACTCGGTAATTCTCCCGATCCACTGAATGTGATTGCCAAATATGGTTCTGATGCACTCCGCTTCACGATTGTCTATCTTGCGCCACTCGGCACAGATGTTCGACTCGAAGTCAAAGAGCAAGATGTACCTCAAGTGGAGCTTGGAAGAAATTTTGCGAATAAAATCTGGAATGCGGGACGCTTCCTCATGATGAAGCGTGAGGAAAATCCGTTTGCCGGTGAGAAGTCAACTCTTGCAGAAGAAGAACTCAGCGCGGCAGACAAATGGATTCGTTCTCGCTATCATTCCACAATCAAGAATGTTGCAGATCACTTGGACAATTATCGCATCACTGAATATGCGCGCACATTGCATGAATTCATTTGGAGAGATTTCTGCGATTGGTATGTAGAAATTCTCAAATCACAAATCAATGCAAGTCAAGATGCAGAACAAAAAGCACGCATGGTCCATTCTGCAATGAGCATCTTTGATGGCACGATGCGATTATTGCATCCCGTGATGCCATTCATTTCCGAGACTTTGTGGCAAGAATTGTCAACAAATAAACAATCAGAAACCATATGCACTGCATTGAATCCCGCTTTTGATCAAGCATGTGTAATGCCTGAAGTGGAATCTTCATTTGAACTTCTCCAAATGCTTGTTGAAGAAATTCGCAAAATGCGTTCGCTTGCCAATATTCAAAATCATCAGAAATTGCCTGTGATTTTGCGTGTGCCTGATGCAGGAATTTCTACATTCCTCAATGCACAATCTTCAACAATTGCAACGCTTGGAAGAGCAAGTGCAGTGACCATTGCACCTGATGCCGCAAAGCCGGAGAATGTTTTGTCATCCGTTATTCGTGGCATTGACATATTCATCGAAACCGCAGGAGCGATCGATCAAGAAAAAGAAAAAGCGCGATTGACAAAAGAAGCGGAGCGTCTTGCAGGACTCATCAAGTCAATCGAAAGCAAACTCAATAATCCTGGTTTTGTTTCAAAGGCGCCGGAACAAGTTGTCAAAGCAGAACAAGAAAAACTCGAATCCATCAAAGATTCACATGCCAAGATCATGGAAAATCTTTCATCACTCGGATAATTTTACGAAGATCAATTCATAAAAGATACATATGCAACAACAATCATTAGACAAACGCAGCATTATCGGATTTGTACTCATATCACTCATCCTTACTGGATGGATATTGTGGATGAGCACAACTCAAAGACAAGTCAATCAGACTGAAAACAAAAAAGTGGAAACAAAGCAATTGCCCAATTCCGCAAAGGAAGCAAAAAAGAATGCGACGGGAACAATTTCCTCTGCGAATGGAAATATGCAACAAGAAGATTTTATTCGCATTGAGACTGATCTCTTGAAGATTATGATCAGCACAAAGGGTGGATCCATTGCGCGTTGGGAAATGAAGAATTATACTTCATGGCATAATAAATCATATCCAGGTAATCCGGTACAGATGATTTATCGTGGTCAGCGTGAAGCAACCATAAGTTATGTGAACAATGATGGAAAAAAAGTTGATTCAAAATCCATGCATTTTCAATTTACAAATGCAGAGCGTTCATATACATTGAAAGGCAATGAGTCGATCACCATCACAGCCATTCATGAACTTGCACCCGGTTCTGCGATTGTCAAAACATTCACCATCAGTGGCAATTCATATGCTTGCAAGACGGAAGTTGAGCTTCGCAATATGGAGCAATATATGCCACAGCGTACCTATGATTTGAATTGGAAAGGTGGTCTGAAATTCCAGGAACAGAATTCCGTTGATGAATCAAATACCTCCATTGCACTCACAAATGTGAATGGAACCATTGATGAATTCGATGCAACGGAATATGCGCAGCCAACTTCGGTTCAAAGTTCAGGCGAGATTGATTATGTGGCAACACGCACCAAGTATTTCGTTGCAGCAATCATTCCTCAAAAGAAGAATCCAAATGCCATGGCATTCATGGAAGGCATCAAAGAGGGTGCCCAGAATGGTGGACATATTGAAAAGTATTCACTTGCCTATCGCAATCGTTATAATGGTGGGGTGCAGAAAGATGCATTCACCATTTATATCGGACCCCAAATTTATGATACGCTTCAAGCTTATGGTTTGGAAAAGACAATCAATTTTGGAACATTCTATGGTGTTCTCATTCTTGATGAAGATTGTCTTGCAACCATTCAGTGCATCACAGATGAAATCCATGCAAAAGATGAAAGCTGTCCAACCATTGTTGCAAAAGATACAAGAGAAATACAAAGATGATCGTACAATGTTGTCACAAGAGACGATGAAAATATATTCTGAATATGGCATCAATCCTGCTGGTGGCTGTTTACCGATGATCATGCAGATGCCAATTTTGATTTCCTTGTGGTCTGTATTGAGTAGTTGGATGGATATTCGACATCAACATTTCTTTGGATGGATTTCAGATTTGTCCGCGCCGGATGTGATTTTGGATTTAGGTTTCAAATTGCCTCTCTTCCAAGTTGACAAACTCAGTGGTTTGGCATTGCTGATGGGTATTGCAATGTTCATTCAGCAGAAGATGACAGTGACAGATCCAAATCAGAAGTCGATGGTATATATCATGCCTATCATGTTCACATTCATGTTTTCCGGCTTCCCTTCCGGCTTGAATGTGTATTATTTTGTCTTTACAATTTTGGGAATCCTCCAACAAGTATGGATCACAAAATTCTCGAAGAACAAAATCACTTTGGAAGATTTGAAGCGAGCACCGAAAAAAGAAGGTTGGTTTGCTCAGCGTATGCGCATGGCGCAGGAAATTGCGCAGCAGCAACAGCAGGCAAAAGCAAGTGGTGGCAATAAGCGTACACCGATTGGCAATTCATTACCAAAAAAGAAAAAGTGATGAGTATGTTTCCAACACTCAATGAGCAGATGGACATATTGAAATCCGGCGCCGCGGAAGTGTTGCCGGAGGATGAGATTGTCAAAAAAGTTGAATATGCCATCAAGAAAAATAAGCCGATGATCATCAAATTGGGTTGCGATCCCAGCAGACCCGATTTGCATATTGGTCATGCGGTTGTTTTGCGGAAGATGCGTCAATTTCAAGACATGGGACATCATGCGATATTGATTGTGGGTGATTTCACCGGCATGATTGGCGATCCCACTGGTAAGTCCAAGACACGTCCTGCACTCACGATTGAAGAAACCCGCGCGAATGGTCAGAGTTATTTCGATCAGGCATCGCATATTTTGTCGGAGAAGAATCTCACGATTAAATACAATTCCGAATGGCTAAGTGAAATGTCATTTGCCGATGTGATCAAACTCTCCGCACAATACACCGTTGCGCAGATGCTCGAGCGCGATGATTTTTCAAAGGCACCGATCAAAAATTCAATTTGATTGTGGGGAGAGAAATTCAGAAAGCATATGGTGTTATGCCGCAGGGCATCATCATCATGCCTATTTTGGAAGGCACTGATGGCATTGAGAAGATGAGTAAATCTTTGGGGAATTATATTGCCATTACCGATACACCGCGCGAGATGTTTGGCAAGGTGATGTCGATTCCTGATACAATGATCACCCGTTATCTCCAATATGCCGCAAATGCGAGCGAAGCAGAAGTCAAGGCAATGTCGGAAGGTTTGGCAAATGATGCAATTCATCCACGCACTGCAAAAGTTGAAACCGCCATGCGCACTGTTGCATTATATCATGGCGAAGAAGCCGGCAAGGCAGCATTCGAAGAATTCGAGCGCATTTTCGTGAAGAAAGATGTCCCGGATGAAATCGAAGAGCGCATCATCACCGAACTTGGCACAAATCCACTCGTGGTGGATGTCCTCGCACTTACCGGCATGGTTGCCTCAAAAGGCGAAGCACGCAGACTCATTCAAGGTGGCGGCGCCAGCATCGATGGCGAAAAAGTGCAAGACATCAATGATACGATTGATCTTTCTTCACCTCGCATTTTGAAAGCGGGGAAAAGGAAGTTTTTGAAGGTGTGGGTTGGGTGAGGGCTATATCCAGACAAATTCACATCATCTTACTAAATAATTTAACATCATGAAAAAAAATAACATCATCTATTGGATTTCCACTGGTTTAATTGCCTTAATAGAAGGAGTTATGCCTGCATTGACATCACAGTCAGAACTTGCAAAAGAAGGAATTCGTCATCTTGGATATCCTGAATATTTTGGGAATGTATTAGTTATCTTCAAGATACTTGGAGTTCTTACTTTGGTATTGCCTATTATTCCTAAAAGAGTCAAAGAATGGGCTTATGCAGGTTTTGCTTTTGATTTTTTATTTGCTTCTATAAGCCATGGTATAGTTGATGGAATAGGTGGTCAAACATTTTTCCCAATGATCGTATTTGGATTTTTGATTGTATCATACATTTATTATCACAAAATCAATAACACTAATTGATTTGCTTGAATTTTGGAAAACTAATTCTTCTCTCCTCATCTTCGTTTGGAAAACTTGGATTATCTTCAAGGGGTATTTTTCATATTATCCTTCCATTTCATTTATAAATTTTCATTTGTCATCTACATCGGGAATGCATACCCTCACAGCCCTAATTTTCGAGCAATTGCCGAGGAATGGGCACTCCTCCAGGAAAAAATTCACAATAATTCTTCCACTGTTCGAATTGAAGACCAAGATAATCACCAAACAAAGCCCCGCATAAACCAGTCCTTTCGTATTTTAGTCTTAGTGTTTTTGACTTCCTTATATATCACATGAAATCACATTTCATTTTGCTTTTGCTATTCACATGCACAATACACTTGCATGCATTCGATCCTGCGCTATCAGGAAGATTGCAAAAGACAATCGATAGCATGCTGGTGGCAAAAAATGTGAAAGGTATTTCTGCTGGTGTGTATTATCCTGGAATGGGGACTTGGAAAGGGGTGAGTGGAATTTCTCATGAGAATGTTTCAATAAATTCCGATATGCAATTTGCCATCGCAAGCAATACAAAATTGTTTACCGCAGTATTGCTCTTGAAACTTGCAGAGAATAATCTACTCAGCATTGATGATTCATTGCATAAGTTTCTTCCCTCGTATAAAAACATCGACTCCACCATCACGATCAGACAACTTCTCAATCATACTTCAGGATTGGCCGATGTGACAAGCGTTCCCGGCTATCCGGATTCAATCTTGAGAAATCCCCGCAGAGTATACACCGCAGCGGAACTCATGACTTGGGCAGGAGAACCTTCATTCGCTGCGGGAAAAGGTTGGGAATATTGCAATACAAATTATCTGCTCGCAGGTATGATTGCAGAAAAAGTGACAGGACAAACCTATGGCAAACTATTGCGTGATAGCATTCTGAATCCATTACATATGGATAGCACATTTCTTGATGTTTATGACACAGTAGAAAACACCATTGCGCATCCTTGGCAAGCAGGAAAAGACAATACTGCCACTCCACGCATTGCACTCAATAGCGCGGCATGGTCGGCAGGTGCCATGTATTCCAATTCCTCAGAAATGCTCCAATGGTATCAGGCATTGATGAATGGCAAAGTGATCAATGCACAATCACTCAAAGAAATGACCACATTTGTCGGAAGTGGTAATTATGGATTTGGAATTGCAGAGACTGTTATCAATGGCATCAGAGTGTGGACACATGGTGGACAAATCTGGGGTGGATATAATTCAACAATGATGTATGATCCGAAAAAAGAAATCATAGTATGCGTTCTTACCAATCAACTTCCCGCTCAGGCATTTCAGATATGCGCGCAATTGATGTCAGAAAGCAACAATGCAATAGTCGGAATCGAAGAAGAAGCATATTCTTCCATCATTCATCCCAATCCAACAAATGATATCGTGCATGTGTCAATCCCAAATGAACACATTCAATCGATTCAATTGTATTCTGCGACAGGCACATGTTTAAAAGAGTTTTCAAACCCCTCATTCTCGGTCGCATATTTCCCATCAGGTGCATATTTCCTGCATGTCCGAACCAATCAAGAATTACATCTCTTTACACTGATCAAACAATGATATCCGCTTGATCGAACTTTTTCATGGATGGCTCTGTTAGACCCATATTAACAGAGATACACATGAATCAAGCAGACATACATAGAGTCATCGAAATGGCATGGGAAGACAAAACTTCCTTTCAGGCAATCAAAGAGCAATATGATCTTTCTGAAAGCCAAGTGATGAACATCATGAAGAGAGAACTCAAACGCAGTAGTTATATCATGTGGCGCAAAAGGGTTCATACATCCATTAGTAGAAAACATCCAAGAAAACGCTTATCCGGAATTGAAGAATGAAAATTACCATCATCTCAGTCATCGCCATTGTCATAGTTGTCCTACTTGCACAGGTATATAGCACGATGAGTACGGAAAAAACAGAACAGCATAAGTATCAAGTGCTCAAAACTTATGACAATGTTGAAATTCGCAAATATGAACCCGCCATTTTCTCAAGTGTCAAGATGCGTAGCAAAACCTATGAAGAAAGCTCAGGAAAAGGTTTTCGCGTTTTGGCCGGGTATATTTTCGGTGGTAATAAATCAAATGAAGCCATTGCAATGACATCACCCGTCACAATGGAACTTGGTGAAACAATGACAATGAAATTCATGGTACCAAAAGGATATGACATGAATTCCCTCCCCGAGCCAAATGACAAGAATATCACATTCGAACAGCAACCCGAAAAAATCATTGCGGCTATCAGATTCGATGGTTGGGCCAGCGATGAAAAGATCGCAAAGCATATTGAACTTCTTCGCGATGCACTTTCAAAAGCAGGCATCAAGCACACCAATACATTCTCCTATCTGGGTTATAATCCTCCCTATGAAGTCATCAATCGACGCAATGAAGTCGTTGTGGATGTGATTGAATATCCATAAAACTGCCGTAATTTGAGGAAGACTATTTCATAGAGAAAAACATGAATATCTTCCGACTCCTTGCCCGCATCATAAGTATTCTTGCCATCGCATTTGTGAGCTTATTTGCCATGGATGCATTTGGTCATGGCACATGGTGGGAACAATTGCAAGACTTCTTCATGCACATGATTCCCACATTCATTCTCATAGGTATCCTGGCAATTGCTTGGCGCTGGGAATTGATCGGAGGAATCATCTATATCGTCATAGGATTGGTACTGGCACCCATCATTTTCAAGCATAATCTTGCGATGAATCATGATATACTCAAGAGTTTATGGGTGATTCTCATCATTAATGCACCATTCATTGCTGCCGGAACACTCTTTGTCATCAGTGATTATCAGCAGAAAAAACAGCTGAACTCAATACCTGAACACTCACCAAATACATAAGACGCCGTATACAATCTGCTTTCTGCGTAATTTTGAATCATAGATTTATCAATAGTGCATCATGATACAAAATCTTCCGGTTGAAGGAATGACATGTGCCGCATGCGTGGCACGCGTCGAAAAAACGCTCAAGAAAGTTAATGGTGTGTCGAATGCCACCGTCAATCTTGCCGCGGAGACCGTTCGTATTGAATTTGATGCAAAAGCAGTCTCGCTCGATACAATTGCTAATCAATTGCATGAATCAGGATATGAACTCATCATCAAGAAAGAACCGGATACTGTTTCTGAGAGACTTCTCGATCGTGAAATACATATCCGTAGAGATTTCATCGTCAGTCTTGCATGCTCACTCCCCGTATTGATTCTATCCATGGGCATGATGTGGGAACCAGTATCAAATTATATCCCCATACCGATGAATGCATTGAATATTGGATTCTGCATTCTGTCATTGATTGTCCTACTTATACCCGGTCGAAGATTTTTTGTCCCTGCATGGAAACTAGCATTGCATGGCGCATCCGACATGAATACGCTCGTTTCCCTAGGTACCGGTATCGCATGGCTCTATAGCACCTATGAGTTATTCTTTGGTGAACATGCAGGACATGGTCAACATTTGTATTATGATTCAACGACCACAATCATCACACTGGTCTTGCTTGGAAAAATGCTTGAGACAAAAGCAAAAAGATCAGCAGGCAATGCACTACAGTCACTTCTTTCACTTCGATCTGAAACAGCATGTAGAAAAAATGCACAAGGTAATTTTGAAGAATGTGCTACTTCAGCTATCATCAAAGATGATATTCTTCGCATCCGACCCGGTGAATCTTTTCCGGTGGATGGAATCATCATACATGGTATGAGCTCATGCGATGAATCCATGCTGACAGGTGAATCAGTGCCAGTCATCAAACAACAAGGAGATATAGTCACCGGTGGCACAATCAATATTGATGCATCCATCGAAATGAAAGCAATTGCAGTTGGTAGTGATACCGTTCTTTCACGCATCGCACATATCGTGCAAGAAGCACAAGGTTCAAAAGCAGCCATTCAATCACTTGCTGATTCCATCGCTTCCGTGTTCGTTCCAACCGTACTCATCATTGCATTCAGCACATTTCTGACATATTTCTTTGCGCTTCATTATACATTTGAAGCAAGCATACTACCTGCCATTGCCATTTTGCTTATTGCATGTCCATGCGCATTGGGTCTTGCAACGCCGACGGCAATCACAGTTGCAATCGGTACAGGTGCAAAACATGGAATCATCATACGCAATGCGGATGCACTCGAAAAAGCAGGTGTGATAGATATTGTCGCATTCGATAAAACAGGAACGCTTACCTTTGGGACACCACGATTGCAATCGGTGCAGATAGTATCGACACAATTTTCAGAATCCACCATTCTTCACTATGCCGCAAGCATCGAGCAATATTCTTTGCATCCATTTGCAAAAGCAATCATTGATGCACATAATGGTGAATTCTTGGAAGCAAGAAACATACAAGAAATACCAGGCAAAGGAATTCAAGGCACAATTGATACACATATTTGCTCTATTGGCAAACAGCATTGGCTTCAAGAAATGGGTATTCAGTGCGATATGCATCATGAACATTCCCAAGCCGAATCAATCCTATGTATGAGCATTGATTCTGTACATATTGCAAATCTCATACTTGCCGATGAAATTCGACATGAAGCAGCACATATTGTATCAACATTGTCATCACAGCATGTACAATCAATGATTCTCAGTGGCGATCATCCTTCCACCGTATCATCCATTGCACATACCATTGGCATAAAACGCATTCATGCTGGAATATTACCTGAAGAAAAACTATCCATCATTGCTTCATTGCAATCGGAAGGACATCATATTGCAATGGTTGGTGATGGCATCAATGATGCCCCTGCACTCGCAAAAGCACATCTTGGCATCGCTATGGGAAGCGGAACAGATATCGCTATGAATACGGCTGACATCACGATACTTGGAACTGATTTGAAAGCTGTGCTTACTACAATCGGTTTATCAAAAAAGACCATGCTCATCATCAAGCAAAACTTTTTTTGGGCATTCATCTTTAATATCATCGGCATACCACTTGCTGCATTTGGATTATTGAATCCAATGATTGCCGCCGGTGCAATGGCATGTAGTTCAGTTAGTGTCATTGGAAATTCTTTACGATTAAAAACACTTCACAAATAATGATACAAGCATCCACACATTCACCGATTGCTTTTCAATGGGATTCTTGGTATGAATCGGTTGGAGGACGAACCATTCAGATTAAAGAAGTGGATGAATATTTACAGCATATCAGAGATTTTCAATATCCACGATTCACCGGAGAAGTCAATCCTGAACAAATACAATTCGCATCACCTGAAGAAGCATCCAATCATATCAAACACCTTGCACGAACACTTGGAGCAGATGAAGTAGGTGTTGCATGTATCGAACCAAGCGATATTTATAAAGGACGACATGTCACTGAACCATTTGCAATCGTGGTCGGACAAAAAATGCTATGGCGTGAATTTCAGCAAGTACCAAATGAACGATCTGCAATTGAATGTCTAAGAGTATATTTCACACTCGGTGAAGTTGTGATTGCACTTGCACAAGAAATACGCAAACTTGGATATGCTTGCACAGTTGAGCATCCGATTGGGGATAGTGATGTATTACATGTACCTCTTGCTCTCAAAGCGGGATTCGGTGAACTTGGTAGACATGGTTCAATCATTCATCCAACAATGGGACCACTATTCCGACTTGGAAGTGTCATCACTAATATGCCACTTGCCACGGATAGACCAATTGATGCGGGTATTGCAAAGTTTTGTGATACATGCAAAGCATGTAGAATATATTGTCCTGCCGATGCCGTCCCCGATGAACGCTCGCCCGAAGCAGGCAAAGATCATTTGGGGAATGACAGATATATGATTGATACCGGACGCTGTTTTCCCTATTTTGCAACAGATAATTACTGCTCAGCATGTTTGGTTGTATGTGTGTACAATCACAAAGAATGGGCGCGTGATTTTGAAGGATTCAAAACATCCTTATTCCCTGATTTACAATTAAAAACTTCACCTCATCCTGCAGATCCCGAAGTTGAAAAACATTGGTATCCATTACGAAAACGATAATTCGGAAAAACTATGCATCATGTACTCCTCATATGTATTATAACATTTGGCATCATGGGATGTCATGAAGAAAATAAAACAGAGCTAACTCCGACGAAAGGCGGAAAGAATTATGGCGGTGTCTTTCGCATCAATATGATTCGTGGTAATCCGAATGGACTCGATCCTGTAATCATCAATAGTAAACTTGCAGATGATATTGCATTGCAGGTATATGATAGATTGATTTCATTTGATTCAAGTCTTGGCGTGATTCCGGAAGCGGCAAAATCTTGGGAGATATCACCAGATGGGAAAGAATATACATTTCATCTTCGCACAGATATGACATTTCACGACAATGCATGTTTTCCCAAAAGGAAAGGTCGGAAGATGATTGCAAAAGATGTGGAGTATTCTCTCACCAGAGCATGCGATCCCAAAGCTCGAACGGTTCATTATTGGGCATTCAAAGATAAAGTGGTCGGAGCAAATGCATTTTATGATGCTCGCATCGCCGGAAAAGATGTCAAGAATATAGAAGGCATTCAAGCGATGAATGATAGCACTCTGAACATTCGTCTTACCCGTGCATATTCACCATTTCTCTTGCTCCTTGCAAATTCACTTGGTTGTATCGTTCCCAAAGAAGCGGTTGAGAAATATGGTCGAGATTTCTTTCAGAATCCTGTAGGAACCGGACCATTTGTATTTATTGAATGGCGACCAGATATTTCCATGACATTCAAGAGAAATGTCAACTATTGGCAAAAGGATGAATCCGGAAATCAACTTCCCTATTTGGATTCGCTTGTCTTTTCATTTATCAAAGACGACAAATTACAATTGAAGGAATTCACCGATGGCAATTTGGATGAATGCTTTACATTGCCTACAGAATTTTTTGAAGATATCGTTGATACGAAAACAAGAAAGCCCAGAGCACCGTATGATCAATTTCAATTACAAACGACACCGGCTCTCTTGACATGGTTCATTGATTATCTCTGCATCAAAGCTCCATTCGACAATCCGGATGTTCGTCGTGCATTCAGTTATGCAATTGATAGAAAAAATATTGTTAAATATGTTTTGAAGAATGCTCCTTTTGGTCCTGCACTGCATGGCATCACACCACCAGTCTTCAAAAATTATGATATAAATGAAATTCCAGGTTTTGATATCGACATACAGAAAGCGCGCGAATTGATTGCAAAAGCAGGATATACGAATGGAAAGAATTTCCCCAAAGTCACATTCCATATTTATCCCGAGCCTAGACTTGTGCAAGTTGCTGAAGCTGTTCGTTCCATGATTAAATCCAATCTTGGAATTGAACTGCAAATTCAGACAATTCAATTCTCTGAGTTCTTACAATTGGCAGAAGAAGGAAAGCTTGCAATGTGGGGTACACGCTGGTATGGAGATTATCCCGATCCTGAAAATTATATCAATCTTTTGGATGGAGCGCTTGTTCCCAAATCATTGAATGAGCCAAGTTATCCGAATAGTACGCGCTATACCAATGCTCAAGCTACAGCATTATTCGCTCAAGCAATGGCTGAAACCGATGAAACAAAACGCATGGAGCTCTATCGCAAAGCAGAATCGATGGCAATCGCTGATGCACCGGCAACAATGCTCTTTTATGAAATGCATTATCGCCTACTTCAACCATGGGTTCGTGGCTATCCACTTGATGGACTTGCAAGAGTGAATCTGCGAACTGTGTGGTATGATAAAATTTGAAAATAATTCTTAGACCCAGAGGGATCTGATCTTTTCACATAAAGCAAGTAGAGTTTGAATTTTGCAACAGATACCAATGAAAAACAATCAATCATTTGAACATAAAAAACAGAACATAGCTCCAATTTCCATATTCATGCACAGAATGTGGAGATATAATGCATTTGCATTTAGTTTAGTATTGTTTTCTGTTGGCATAGGAACAATAGGATATCACATTATTGCTGATATTTCATGGATTGACAGTTTTCATATGGCTTGTCTAATTCTAACCGGTATGGGACCCGTCATTGAGATGAAATCAGATGCCGCTAAGATTTTCTCATCTATCTATGCATTGTATAGCGGCGTAGCATTCTTGAGTATTACTGCAGTCTTTTTTGCACCTATCATTCACAGACTACTCCATATTCTTCATGTTGATCAACATGAGTCAGAGTGAATTCTAAAACAAGTACTTATTGCGCAATCTCTTTCTCCTTCATTTCACTGTTAATGTCATGAGAGATAATTCGTACAAGATCCTCCACTAAATCTGAAAGTGTTATGAACACACATCAATACTCAGCTAATATAGTATGGACAGGAAATACCGGAACCGGTACTTCAGATTATGCAGCATATTCACGTGATCATGTGATTTCCATAGAGCATAAACCTGATCTACCCGGATCATCCGATTCCATTTTTCGGGGAGATATAACAAAGCATAATCCGGAAGATATGCTGCTTTCTTCCCTTTCCGTTTGTCACATGCTATGGTATTTGCACCTTTGTGCCGATGCAGGTGTCATAGTGATTGCATATACAGATACCATTGAGGGAACTCTACACTATGGAAAAGATGGAGGAAAATTTACGGAAGCAATATTGCATCCACATGTAACAGTGCAATCCGAAGAAATGATTCCACTTGCAATGTCACTCCATTCCAATGCACATGCATGTTGTTTTATTGCCAATTCCGTCAACTTTCCGGTACATCATAAAGCAATGATTTCAGTCACTGAATAATATAAACACATGAACATATACATTTCTCTTATTGCAGTAGTAATTCTCTGTATTGATTATATCCCTTTATATGCACAAGAAGATCCAATCAAAGACAAAGCATTGCAAGAATTTGCAACAATGCTTATTGGCGAATTCAATAGCAAAGATCAGGCAGATCAGGATAGCACATATTTCAATATTCATTTATCGATGCAAAGAATTTGGACAACAGATTCTCATGCTATTTGGCTATATGTTGAACAAGCAATGGATACCAAAAGAGATAAACCATATAGGCAAAGAGTGTATAAACTGTTACATCCAGGAAAAGATGTTTTCACAAGTGATATATTTACCATCATCAATCAAGAGCGATTTATCGGTTTGCAATATGATCAAGCAAAACAAGTCACACTTACACGCGAAATGATTGAACTCAAAGATGGATGTACGGTCACACTGAAAAACAATAATGGCATCTATACCGGAGGAACAGATGAAGACAAATGTCCATCAGATTTGCGGGGCGCATCGTATGCAACTACCAAGATCATGATTGCAGAAAAGTTACTTGAGTCTTGGGATCAAGGTTTTGACACATCAGGGAAACAAGTTTGGGGTGCAACAAAAGGTGGCTATAAATTCAGAAAGTATAGTCCATGATTTGATTCAATATCATCAAGACGATTTTGAACTTCATTAGCATGCGTGATTCATTTCTGTGCATTGTGTTATCATACAACTATTGTTTCAATGCAATGGGTGAGATGAAAGTGATTCTCTGTCACACATAAAAATCATTGAATATTAGAATAATAGTAGTTAATAGATATTTACTTTTATTGGACAATAAATGGCACAGATTGTATACTCGTCGTACTGTTCAAAACCATAAAATATATACCAGGTCTCAATTGTAATTCAAATGTAATTTCATGCAATGAATAATCAGCATTTGTTTGTTCATATAATTGTTCACCCAATACAGAGAATACAATGAGTGAAGAAAATGGTGTTTTGAGATCAATCAAAACTTTACCATGTTGTAATTGAGATATGAAGATTGATTCTCCACTTGCCTCGAGTACATTGCTCATTGCATTGGAAGGTGCATGAGCGCCAATGGATAGTTTCGACATTTCATTCGTAAACTGATTGTAAAAATCTCTCTCTCCGATATTCAAACTGAACTCTTTTTGCAAATCAATTCCAATTTGTGCGAATGCGGAATTCAATCCAATGCGATAATACTCCAAGTCTGCATTTGCTGCAGGAAAGTTGATTGGAGCAGCTTTTCCAAAACCTGTTATTTGTGGATCCGCAAAAAGTCCAACATCTTTGTTCCCGAGTTTCTCACAATGAGCACATTCAGCCCTGAATGCTTGTAATGAGGATATTTCTTTGCCATAACGCATGGAGAATGCCTTTCCATTTGCCCAATATCCATTTCCTTTAAAGTGTGGTTGTTGATTGACAAATGATGGTGGCACATCTAGCAATTTCACACCATCGGTGATAAATGCATTATTATAAGCACGGATATTGGACATTACAGATCCATATTCCGTCAATTGTACGGCAGCAAAACTTGGATAAGTATTTTTCGGTGCTGGCGAGGTGATAATGGTATTATTATGCATGATAAATCCATCCCACGAGGTATTTGGGGCAGTGAACATCGTTACGCTAGAATTATTTGTTCTTGCATCATTCACGCTTATGGAATAACGAAGCAGATTCTTTCCCCAGGGTCTTGCATCTCCAAAATTCCCAAATAAATATCCTGCTCCATCATTATCATGAGAATAACAATATTGAATGATGGAATTTGTCACGCCACCATCCAAATCGAATCCCAATCCATCGCAACCTTTCCCTTTTCCGGATGAATTATTATGTGATTCACAAAATTGAATGAGGATATTGTCTGCAGAATACACCCAAATTCCTCCCGGTCCACCACATGCAGTGTTTTCTGTTCCATTATTATATGCTCGGGAATACTCAATGATGGAGGAATCAATCTGAGAAAGAACTATTCCACTTCCTTTGTGAGAAGGAGCATCATATCCGGATATATCATAGACTTCTGTATTTCTAATTTTGAATCCTGAATGATGATAAAAATTTGTTGATTGTGTATCATATCCAAATGATACAATTCCATTTTCTTTGCAGTCATGTACTTTGCAATTCTCAATGAGTACATTCTTATATCCTGATTGTACATCTTTTGACCATTCGGAATAGAATCGAATACCACAATAACCAAAATTGCTGACTTCAACATTCTTTATGACGATATGTTGCAATTTCCCTGTCGGTTTGTCTGAATAGAAGAACATTCCATCAGCATCGCGTTGGACTCCGCCGCCCATTCCTTTGAATGACATATTAAGAAATTCGATTCCTTGGCCATTCACCACTTTGCATCCAATCTTTTTTACATCGTTAGTTTGTATGGTCACTTTTCCTTGACCATATGTGGTAAACACAATTGGTTTATTTGGATCATTTCCATCATTTGATTGCAATTCAATCGAACCTGTAAAAGTAGATCCACCCTCAAACAAAATCGTGTCTCCAGGGATGAATGTCATTTCATTGATCTTGTCTAACGATGTCCAGGCTTTTTCTTTCGATCTACCATCGGAATTGTCACCAGAAGCATTTACATAAAATGTACGAGGTTGTTTTGGTGCAGCAGAACCATCACCAAAAAGTGCAATCAGGCCTTGAGCATACCATCGAGCGAGATAATCATTCGGATGCAGTGAATTCGCGATGCAATGCTTTGCTCCTTTCCTTTGATAGATGGTCTCACTTAAACTTGTCATGTCCAGAACAGCAATACCTGGCCCTTCCAATGATTTCATCATTTCCAAAAATCCGAACATCAAAGTGGCGCCATTTGCCGGTGCTCCAATCCCTTTTACATCAGGAATCATATTACTAATCAAGATGAACTCAACATTCGGAACATCTTTCCGAATTGTAGTAATGATATTCTGCATTTTTGATTTGAATTGGACCTGAGAGGTTGCACCCCATATATCATTCATGCCCATATCGATGATGACCAAATCAGGAGTATTTCTATTGACCAATGCACCTGCATAGGTATCAAGCCAACCGATTGTTTTGCCTCCGCAGGCACTATTTATAGAGGTAATGGGTGATCCAAATTGTTGTTTCAATTGCTCGGCAAACAATTCAATATACCCACGCATATAGGGTTTTGTTGGCGGAAAGTTTTTGTCATCACCGATAAATCCCGTTACATTCAAACCAGCTGTGATACTCATCCCAACCGCTTGAATAGTTAGAGCACTTCCTTTGCTCAAAGCTGAAAAAGTTTTCGGAAGCAATGATTTTTTTTGTTCAATATCGATGGCAATCGGATCAATGGTTCTATCGGCTACATAAGTCACGCGAGTCCAAGAGGTATGTCTTGTATTTATGAGACCATTTGAATTCCCATTCCCTGTTTTTCCCGGGACAATGCTCACAGTTTTCGACATCTCTGCTGATAATTGTTTGATTCTTCTATTTGTCAATGAATAATCTTTGTTTTGTTCAAATGATATTGATCCATCGAAATTCTTGACAGAAATGATGCTCTTTGGCGTATACATCAGATCAGCTTCGGCATTCACATTATCAAGTAAAATCAATTCATCGATGATAGTGTCTGATTTCCAAAATGGGAGAAGATAATTCCTATGATCATAAGTAGGCTGATAAGCATTGGAATAATTTGGAAATTCATAATACCCACCATTGGCAGGAGTTACCACCACCCAAGCAGCTTTTGCAGGAGAAACAGACCACACCGCCTCATTTTGGTCCACACTTAAGAGCTTTACATTTGAAGCATCATAAAATTCACAAGAACCTCCTGCATAATACATGATATTGGGTCTTGCAGGAACTGCGCCTGGAGGTTGAGCAAATAAAGAAATAGTGGAAAACAGAAAAAGAGCAATGAGAAATGTTGCGTTCATAATATTCAAGGTATTAAGGAATAAATGTTTCTGAAAATAAGAAATGTTTATTTAAGATTACAAATAGCGTATACATATCGAATGTTTATATGAACCCGTTGGATCACCATACATTTCAGCTACATCGAAGGAACATCACATGAAGTCCTGACTCCGCCTTACGGGTAAACTTCTAGAAAGGAATCCTTGCGCCTATTCCCTTCTCCTAAAAAAGGAATACTAAATGCAAACCACTTGCCAAGAAACCTATCGCTCTCCGAGCAAACCTATCGCTCTCCGAGCAAACCTATCGCTCTCCGAGCAAACCTATCGCTCTCCGAGCAAACCTATCGCTCTCCGAGCAAACCTATC
>RGCF01000171.1 GCA_009919265.1 Bacteroidota bacterium
TTTTTACTAAAAAGTTTTTTGTCTCCATTTTTGTATAAATTATTTTTTAAGAATTTGAACCAGATAACAAATCGAATCACATCGCAATTTACATCCGCAGTTCTTGAAGCCAAACCTTTTCGGATCGAGAGATTTTCAAAACAAGAGATTGGCTTCGTTCTCGGAGACGGAGTCAATAATACTTTTAGTCAAGGCATAGGGGCTCTTGCAGTTGTCATTTCGGAGGTTGTTCTACTTTTGAGTTTATTAGGGTTGCTTACAGTTATGAATCCAATCCTTACTTTATCGTCATTTGTATATTTCGCAGTCATCTTGGTTGGACTAAATAAGTTCATGGAACGAAGGCAATATTCCGCTACACGAGCGAGGATTATTGATACCAATGCGAGAAACCATTCAATCTTTCAAAGCTTAACATCATTAAGAGAAATTCAATTATCTGGCACAGCTGAATATTATCGAAACGAATTTACAGATCTTCGAGCCAAGGAGAATTTCAATATTGCAGTTTTACAATACTTGAATCTTTTTCCAAAATATTTTATGGAATTTTGTATGGTTTTAGGAGTTTTCTTTTTGGGAGTTTATGTCTTTTTATTTCCATCTAAAGATGCCTTCATCCTTCTTGGAATATTTTCTAGCAGTTCAACGAGAATTTTACCTTCGATTTTACGAATTCAATTCTCTTGGAGTGTATTTCAGTCTGGGTTAGTTAATGCGGAGACAACATTAAGTTTTTATAGCGATTTGGTGAAGAGTTCGAGATCAGATTATGTGGAAAATATCTCAACTGGGATTTGTCGCGATTCCTTCCTTATTGAATTTAGAGATATTGATTTCGCTTATGAAACCTCAAATAATTTTTGTATCAAGGGACTCAATTTATCAATTTTAGAGTATGAATCCATTGCGATTGTAGGTAAGTCTGGTTCTGGAAAAACTACATTGATTGAAATGTTAGTCGGTAACTTAAATCCCGATTCCGGACAAATGCTTATAGGCAATCGTTCTGCAGACACTTTCGTGGCTTCGAATCCTGGCGTAATTGCTTACGTCCCCCAGCAAGTACCAATCTTAAACAAATCTATTTCTGAAAATATCGCATTAGGTTTATCGGCAGATGCTATTGACGGAAATAGAATTGAATCGCTTTTAAAAAAGGTTGGCCTTTGGGAATATATCGAAAGCCTACCGTCTGGTGTAGCAACGATAGTGGGAGATTCAGGATCAGGTTTGAGTGGCGGGCAGCGACAGCGAATCGGGATTGCTCGGGCACTTTTTTACAGTCCGAAGATCCTGATTTTCGATGAAGCAACAAGTTCTCTGGATGCCGAATCTGAGAGCTTGATCAAAGACCTACTTGAAGACAAATCTTTGAAGTGCACTAAAATTGTTATTGCCCATAGGTTATCCTCAATCAAAGATTTTGAAAGAATTGTGTATTTGGAAAATGGTAGGATTGTTTATGAAGGATCGTTCAACGATTTACGCAGGAATGTCCTCGAATTTGATGAACAAGCGAGATTGCTAGGTTTATGAGAATAGCATTAGTTGGCCCCTTGCCAATTAAGGATGCTTCCAAACTCCTCTTCGAAGTTGATGATGGATATTTTGATTTATTTGCAAATGATCGTGGGGTATCAGTGCTGACTACGGCTAAAGCCCTCTTAGGTCGTGGACATGAAGTCACGCTCATCACCACAGATCGGCACACGGATCAAATTGAAGTGTTTGAGAAAGGGACATTTCGACTAGTTATCGTACCGAGAAGAAGAAAATTGAAATCACAAGTTCTTGATTTGTACAAACGTGAAAGATCACTTTTGACGAAAGTTATTGATGCTGATGCTAGTCAAGTAGTAAATGCACAGTGGACCTATGAATATGCTCTGGCTGCGCTAGATTCTGCAAAACCCGTTATCGTGACGGTTCACGATGCACCACTTTCTATCTTTCTTAAATTCAGAGATTTTTTGAGATTTTTGCATCTTCTAATAGCAATCAAAGTTAGACTCCATAATCCGAAATTGATATTTGTCAGTCCCTTTATAGCGGAGAAGTGGTCTCGCGAAATGCTCTGGAAAGGGCAAAGAGAGATTGTGCCTAATATTGGATTAACTTTTAAGTCGCGCGAGAAAAATACAGCTAAATTGATGAGATGCATTAGTGTCACCGAATCCGGACGTTTAAAAAATACTTTTGCATTAATTGAATCCTGGCCAAAGGTGATTAGCATTTGCCCTGACGCAGTTTTAACGTTGGTTGGTCATGGCTTGGAATACGGTGGTGCACTCCAGAAATTGGCATCAAGTAGAGGTCTTGACCATAGAATTGAGTGGCTGGGATTCCTGGACCATGAACGAGTTCTAGATGAAATCGCAAATTCCGCACTTCTTATTTCAACCAGTCGCCAAGAATCGTTCGGTCTAACTTTACTGGAGGCAATGTCATTGGGAGTGCCGGTTTTAGCGGGAGCTAATTCTGGTGCACCAGCATGGGTTCTTGGCGACGCTGGTTACCTAGTGAATGTTAAAAAACCAAGCGAGATTGCGTCAGGAGTAATAAAAATATTGACTGACGAAAAAATGCAAATGAAAATGGCGACTAATGGACTAACCCGTTCTGGCTCCGAATTTTCCGTCAGTGTAGTATGTGAAAAACTGGAAAAAATTTATAGTGGCCTCACATCTGTAGGATGAAGATAAATCCCTATTATTTGTATACCTCCTTGCCAAAACTAGTACTTCCATAGTAAATGAGATCTTGTGAGAGTTCATAATCTGAGTTGTATTTGATCCATTCTTGAAAAAAATATGGGTTGAAGAATCCATGAATCATCCCTCTTGACTTTAGAGGGTTGTAGTTGTGAGATTCATTCAATTCCCTAAACCAATAAGTCGGCCCGAGAATCTGAAGTTTTTCATGTCCCCAGATTGAACGCCAATTGTTATTAGTAGATGTGTAGTTAGATGGCCAAAAGTACTTAGCGTTTGAAAGAAATATTCCAAGTAAAGAAAATGTTGAAACAGATGGAATTATGAAGTTAGATTTTGCAAGAAGTTTTAAATGCGTTAAGGAATCTGCAGGGTCATAGTTACATCTAAACCCTAAAGATTTTGCGAATTTCGTGAGGTCTGAGATGTAGGAATTTTCAGAATTTGCGTTCGTTATCAGATTTAGGTTGCTGAAAGCTCCGTCACTGCTATATAAATCCCTTAGGGCAGGTTTGTAATATTCTTCTATTTGTCTTTGCAAAATTCTCTGCGAAATTGAATCACTGATGTCTGGTACACGCAAATGCAAACTCACACTCTTATCTTTTGAGTCCAATCCGGACAAATCGATTTCGAAAAGTTTGCGCAAGGTCTCCCTAGTGTCGCGTATTGCTAAAAAACCACCGACCATTTTACTAGAGTGTTGAATTCTGAGATTTTGTCCGTCTGTTAAACCTTCTCTGAAAGCATAATCTTTTAGTAAAATTTTATAATCCCATAAGTTTTCTCTATTGCCCAGTTGTGCAAAGATTTCATCCCCAACATTAATTCTGTTCTTGAGCGTGATGTTTACCCGCCTTGATCTAAAATTTTCAAGAATAGTTTTAGGGTACTCATGCATTGAATTCGAGTAATCCGGGGTTATGAGTTCTCCACCGAAGACTTGTGTTCCCAAAATAGCCTTAGCTAGACCAAATATTTCATTTCCTAGTCCAGCAGGTTTTCTGCCCATTGGGGATATAAAATGCAAATTAACCATTTACTGATCACCAATTCCATATATTCTTGAAAAGAGAATTTAATCTCGATTTTCTTACAATATATCTGGGAATAGAGTGTCTCATTCCAATCTTAAAACGAAACTTGTCAGCATAAATGTCCCAGTCTCCAATTATGTCATCTAATTGAACTTTTATGTCCGATGCTTGCCTATCTTTTAACCTTGGTTGAGATGTGTGGTGAGTCGAAAAATTATCATAACCGATGTAATCCACAAAGTTTTGATTTAATTGAATTGTCTTACCTAATTTAGCAAAAACATAAGCCTGCCAGTTCAAGTCCCAAGATTGTTTTAAATTTTGTTCGAGTCGCTTATTGCGTTTTAAAGCTTCAATAAATGCTTTTTTTTGCCAAAACCCAAATTCAGCAGGGATCCCTCTGAATATTTGTCGCCTTGTTACATATCTATAATCTGTTCGAAACTGATTCCATTTGATAGCTGATGTAATCCAACCATGTGAACTCACTAATCTTGACATTCTTCCCAAATGGAATGGGTGAGAAAGTCGATTCGGCGGGACTTCATTTCTCAGGTTGATTGAATATATATCGATACTATTCAATAGAATTGGAACAATGTTGGAAATCGTATGCATAGTTCCTTCTAACAAGACAATGTCATCCTCAATGATGAGACCCATTTTCTCATTTTGAAAAAACCAGTCAATGCCACCTGTTACGGCTGCCGAAATACCCAGGTTCTTTTCCCGCAACTTAAGATGATCAATGATTCCCTGGTCGAGCAAGGATTTCAAATAAATACGTACTTCGTTGACTTCCACCTCATCTGAATTCTTCGGGGCATCCGAAGATACGTAAATCTCGCCATGTTCCTGACCCGTGAGTGCTGTAATCACATGTTTTAGCGCATCTAGTCGCCTGTAGGCCAAAATTAGGACTGGCAAGCTAGACATATTTTCCAACTTTCCTTGAAGAGGTTATTGCTAGTCTACAGAGAAGCGATTTTCTCAAAGTATGCTTACTTATCCTATTATTTATCAAATTTGGCACAACAAAAAACTTAAACCCCTTTTTAGCCGCCTGGCGATGTAGCTCCACATGTTCACATTCGCCGCTGGGAACAACTTCATGAGTGCCGTAGTCGCATTGCAAGAGTACTTCGGTTTTGTAGATACCCATTCCACCAAATGCTGAGATAACTTGCAAAGGCTTGTGACTTTGAGGAATTCGAATACATTTTCTTCTGAAGTACTTCTGGCGTAAAAGTTCATAGCGAAAACTTTTTCCAAATCTAACCGCATTTAGATCACTCTTATAAATTGAGTACGCGCGATTGACCAGATTGTTAAAATCACAGATTAGCCATCGATTGCATCTTAAGGCTATCAAATCGTAGTAATTAAATAGTTGATTGGGAAATAATGCCGACCAATCATATTTAGCCTCGTTGATAGTTTTAGTGAGCGACGAGGCTTTAAGAGAGTTGTTTATATTGTCCAAATCTATTATTATAATCAAATCCGTATTTTTTAGTCTTTTCTCATTTCTTATTTCCTCTATGTAACGATTTCTACAATGACGAATTCTATCGATTCTCTGATCGTATTTTTCGCTCAGATTACCCAGTCGAGTATATTTAAATTTTGGATATTTGCTTCTTATTGATTCAAGAACTTGTCCTGATTTATCTTTCGAGTCAGATTCTACGATGTACATTGCTACAAAATCTAGATCTTGCAGCAGTCGCTCTATTCTCAGATATTCCTTTTCTATAGTCTTTTCAATATTTCTTCCAACTCCAACCACGCCTACACGAATATCTGAGCTCATATCAAATTCTAGTCCTTTACACGGATGCCCGTTCTTCTATTTGTCTATCATAATGATAGATATATTTTGAGTATAGTTGTAACCGTGGAAAAGAATATATTTACAAGGATTTATGAAGAGGGCACCTGGGGAGATGGGTCAGTTCATAATCCATTTTCTGGTACAGGTTCGGCTCCGGATAATGCCGTACCATTTGTTAGATTTGTAGCAGACACTATCAATAAATACGGTATCTTAAGTATTTTTGACTTCGGACATGGTGATTGGTCTATCTGGAGAGATTATAAATTCGAAAATTTAAATTATGTAGGCGTTGATGTTGCGGGTGGGTTGTCGCAGAAAAATCAGGATTTGTTTGGCTCAGAAAAAATAAGATTTCTAGAAGTTGATGAAAATTATATATTGCCTGAGGGAGAGTTACTTATTTGTAAAGAGGTACTCCAGCATTTGTCTTTAAATGAAATCAATAGAATCCTCCCGCAATTTAGTAAATTCAATTATTTAATATTGTGCAATGCTTTTTTTGATGAGGACTCGTTTATTTTCAAGATGAGATTCTTTTTACAATTTAGAACAAGATTGTCAAAATTACTTAATTTTCAATGGCCCTTTTATCTACCTAGATTTCCAAAGAACAATTCCAGTATAGATTCAGGTGGCTTCAGGGGAATCGACTTGGAATCAGAGATCTTTTCATGGGCATTTTCAGAATTTAATCTTCTTCACAAGTTTGATTTCGATACCCAGAAAGTAAAGGGATTCAAACAGCGAGTTTTGTTCTACGCAAAACAAGCTCGGTAAATTCCTGAAGAGGAATCTATTGAATATTCAAATTAAAAACATTTTGTGGGTTGTGAGGGACTCGAACCCCCGACCCGGTGATTAAGAGTCACCTGCTCTACCAACTGAGCTA
>RGCF01000172.1 GCA_009919265.1 Bacteroidota bacterium
GCACCACATATATTAGTAGAAATGGTAGTAGTAATATTTTTATCATTATTTGCTTATAATATGAAATAAAATCGTATTAAATAATAATGAAAGGCGGAGGTGTATGCATATCAAAAGGACTTACATTACAAGAACCGTGTAATACTACGCCACGAAAACGTAATAATACTGTATCTCTTAATAATGTTACAAATAAACAAGATAAATTATCTTTTTCAATGCATCAAATTAAAAATTTATCTAAATCAAGAAAAACATATGATACTGGTAAATTTATTATACAAGATGATATTAAATATCCTATTCAGTTTAAAGTAGATTTTGATGATATAGGAATACGTGTTTGTATACTTATTCCAAAAGGATATAAACAAACAGAATTAACCAAAAAAATTAATTATTTTGGACAATTAAATATAACTTATAGTGAAACAGATAATAATAAATACTTGTATGTAAATTTATTATATATGTATACACAGGTATATGCGAGATATGCAACAACATATGAAAAAAAAGCATTTAGAGGTATAGGTAAATTATTATTATGTTTTGGAATTCATTATATAAAAAATGTATTAGGAATAGAAACACAAAAAATAAGATTAGCAGCCGAAGGAGGTGTTACGTGTGAAAATAATATTGGTGTTTATCCTTATTCAGAAAAGAAGTTGATTGAATATTACAATAAATATTATGGTAATAATGGTGATATAATGTATTATGTAGAAGGAGAACGAAAAAATTTAAAGATAATGAGACAAGGATTTTGTATGTTAGAAGCTGAAAAGAAATTAATTAAATTCTATGCATCATTAGGATTTAAAATATACAAGATATTTGATAATGCTAAAGATAATATTGAATTAGATGTAAATGAAGAAAATATGAATTCTAATATTTACTTACAGTTAAGCGAGTCATATAAAAGTATGTATGTTTCTATAAATATGATAGCTACAGTAAACGATATATATAATAATTGTTATCCAAAAAAATGATAAACTATATAAAGTATATTCATATATAAATGTGTATGGCATCTACAGACTATGGAAAACAATTTCGTACCAATGTCTGTGATATACTTAAAGAAAATATATTAGAGTTAACAGATAAAGAGATAAAAGACATTGAAACAGGTATTTATAATTATACAATTGAATATGCATCACAAAATAAAATTCCTCTTAATTGGTTTTCAGAGCTCTTTCAAGAGATATATTTGGCAAAAGCACGTTATATAGTAGCTAATTTGAATACAAATAGCTATGTTAAAAATATGGACTTATTGGAAAAGGTTAAAAATGGTGAAATTAAATCTTATAAACTGGCTTTTATGAAGAATAAAGATGTTCATATAGAAGCTTGGAATAATATTGTACATAAAGAGATGATGCGTAATAAAGCATCATACGAAGTTTCTCAGGTAGCTATGTCTGACCAAATTAAATGTGGTAAGTGTAAGAAGTTCAAAGTTTCATATTATGAGATTCAAACACGTTCTGCAGATGAACCTATGACAACATATTATACATGTTTAGAATGTGGTCATAAGTGGCGTCATTAAAATTTGATTTCTTTTTATAAATATTATTGAAAATGGATATAAAGATTGTTTCTAAAAGAATAAAAAACTTTAAGAAATATACAGATGATGGATATATTGTAATAGATGTTACATCAAAAGCGGATGAACCGTATAATAAGTTTTCACCTTTTTATCCGCATGGAAATATTCCAGTGCCATATAAAGAGTATGTATCACAATCAGTAGAAGGTATTTGGCAAGGACTAAAAGTATTTGAGAATCATGGAATAGACATAAATAAATTTAGTATAAAGAATATGAAAAATTTGAAAAGAACATCTAGAAAATATGGAAAAGTGATAGGACATATGTATGAAAAAGAAGAAATATTGAATTATATAACAGCAAGAAAGAATATATATATACCAACTTATGAATATGTGCTAGAAAAATATTTGAAAGAAGAGATAAAAGAGTTACTTAAATATGATAAAATAGTATTATTGGATTATGATACAAATGAGGATGTGAATAATATAAATAAACCATTGTCACATGCATCAATTATAAAACGTTATATTCTATCAAAAAAATTGTGATTAGATTATAAGTGAATAATTATGAAAAAACAAAAACGAAAACATGGTGGTGGGGTTTTTGATAAAATAAAGGATTTAAAGCAAAAAGCAATGAATGTGGTGCAAAATAGTAAAGATAAATTTAATACATTAAGGGGGGAAACTCCTGATGCTGATCCAAAACCAGCAGATGCAGCACCCAAAGCAGTATCTGATGCAGCACCAGCACCTTCTGCACCACCTGCTGAAGAAACAGCATCAGCAGATGCACCACCTGAAACTGCTGCAAAACCTGAAACAGGAAAAGAAGGTAAAAGTGATTCAGAGAAAAAAAAAGGTATGACACTCAATGATGTTTTTAATATGATATACAAAGTATTTGCTATAATTGTTGCAATTTTGTTTGTAGCTATGTCTTTATCAGCAATTTTTGATGTTTTTTCATATTATAAAAAAGAACTACAACAATCAATAAATTTGAAAAAAGACCCAAATTTATTTTATAAAGACACAACTGATACAGAAGCAATTGGATATTTAAATGTTAAACAAGATGGTGATGAACCTTTTAGTATATTTGCTGAACAAAAAATGGTATCATATGTATTAGTACTTGTTGGTGTTACTATAATATTTATTGGTATTCAAGTAGCACTTTATTTAGGTTTGAAGATATATTCAGTTATTAATAAAAATAAAAACAATGACGATGATAAGTTTTATTTAGACCCACGTATATTAGCAATTATAATTGTTGGTGGAATCGGTGCAGTAATATTAAATTCTATATACAAAAAACGATTTATTAATGGTTCACAAAAAGAATTAATATATATTCGAGCTACAGTAATAGATGTTAAAAGAACAATATATAAGAATCTATTAAAAGATGCACAATTCTTAAGTATATTATTATCAAATACAAATGTTAATGCACGATTAAAAGCTAGAATTATTGATATGTCAAATAAAACACAAAATTGTGCATCAACTGGAGATGATACAGAAACAACAGATGTATGTGATGATACAACAATACAACAAGCTATATTTACATGGAGTTTATATTCATATTATGCATCAACTATACCTGAATCTGATAGAGCATTCAAAGAAATAAGACAACTATTTACTGTAGATGGTATAAATAAACGAGAGATTGACCCTACTCAATATTTCTATTACAATCAACCTGTATATATAACTAATATATATTCTACAATACAAGATGATATTACACAAAATGGTTTCAGAGTAAGTGCTGCTACCGCTTCTGGTTCGGCAAAAACATCAAAAGATACTACATTTGATAGTGAAAGAGAACAAAATATGGTAACTGGATTAAGTAATACATTCCAAGATATTAATACAAAATTAGCACAATTACAACAAATACCTTCTGGTAAGAAGAAATTACGTAATTATATGTTTATGTTTTTACTATTTACTCTTATATTTACACCAATCTTATTAATATTATTTAAATCTGAATTAGAACCAATAAGAGCATTTATAGATAAATGGCTAGCTAATATTAAGAAACAACGTGAAGATAAGAAGAGATTCAAAGCTGAATGTAAAGAAATTAAAGATAGACAAAAAGAGATAGATGAAGCATATGAAACAAAATTCAAAGAACATTATTCAAATTTATTACCTAAAAAATTAGAAGAAGCGAAAGCTAAAGCAGCACAAGCAGCAGAAACAAAAGCTACAGCTAAAGCTAATAAGAAACCTTTCAAAGATGAAACTAATCCCGGTTTATTTTCAAATTTATTTAACCAAAAACAGACTAAAGCAGCACAAGCAGCAGAAACAAAAGCTACAGCTAACGGAAATATAAATGGTAATAAAACTACAAAAGGATTTTTCGAATTATTTAATAGAAAATCAAATACTGAATCAGCACAAGCAGCAGAAACAAAAGCTACTACAGCACAAGCAGCAGAAACAAAAGCTACAGCACAAGCAGCAGAAACAAAAGCTACAGCTAAAGCAGCACAAGCAGAAGATTTAGTATCAGCAGACCAGCATTTTAAACAACTACAACAATTATCCCTATAATGACAAAAGGTAAAGATTATAAAACTAACACATGATTTTTATCCTATTAAAAAGTAATATTAATGCCTAGTCCAATAATTATTCTTCTTAAAATTATATTATTATTATTTATAATAATCTTTTTAACATTTGTAAGATTTATAAATAAATTGGATATAAAAGCCCGTTCAGGTGAGGCACAAATGTATTTATGTGGGTCTCAATATCCTGAAGGTATTTCTGGTAGAGCACAAGCGTATATATATCAATCTACTGAAGGGAAAAAGAATATTACAGATATGTTTACGGCACTTTATTATATTCGTATAGTATTATTTGGTGTAATAGTGTATTTAATTGTAAGTTATTATGGTTTTGTCTTTAATGATGTTGAATTGTTAAGAGAACAGATTATGTTTGTACTTCTTGTAGTATTAATATTATATTATGTTTATAACTTTTCAAAATCAATACAAAATAACAAAAGATATATAGATTTTAATTCACATAATGCAGATATAACACGTAAAATAATATTAACTTACAATCTATTCGGATTGTTTTTAATTATAGGTTGGTTATATTTAGATAATAAATTAAAAAATAGACCAGAATTACAGACTAAACAAGATGATTTAACTAATTACAAGAAATTGACATTAATAACAATTTTAACTATTATGGTATTCACTTTATTCTTTTCATATTTATATACAAAAATTACAGTTGCTGCAAATAGATATCACAATAACTTAATTTATTATAAGAGTGTTAATAGAAATGATAAGACTAAATTACAAAATTTAGCTTATGGATTATATTATAAGGCATTTAACTATAGTGAAAATAATACACCAGATGTAATACGTGATGTTATTAAAAGATATTTTAAGACAAATATTAGATATTTAGAACCAGAAATAGACGGTGATAGTGATGAAATAATATCATCTCGTCAAAATGATTTATGGATGTATATGATGCATTGTGATGGTGAAGAATTAAAAGAATTAGCACAATTTAAAGATGATGAAATACAAAGCATTGTTAAAAATACAAGATTAGTTATGGCAAAAATAAGACGTGAAAATGGTGTTGTTGCATATATAAAGAAAATGTATAGAGCATTAGTGATATTTATGACCATACTATTATTTGTAATATTATATAGATTAATACATCCAAGATTTGTATATTTGACATCGAATATAATATTAACCAGTTTTGTTGTAATAATGATACTTTGTGGAATATCAATTACGGCTAATGCGATGAGTACATAATTTATTATCCTCTATCTAATTAAGATAATACAATGGACAAATTAAAAGAAAAATTAAAAGAATTACAAAGAAGATTTGAAAATTTTAATACGATTGGAAAATCACAATCAATCTTACAGCGTCTCATACCATCTTTTGGTGTGAATGATGAAATGTTAGTAAAGTCTAATTATCCAGCATTCTCTTTTTATTCAACTGCATTAAGACAATGGTTTGACGAACCCCAACCATTTTATAATGTATTAGAAATTGAAAATTTAACAAGAATTTCAAGAGAAGAATTAACACGTAAAGTCACAGAAGTTATAGCTCAACTTAAATATAAAAAAATAAAACATGGTGACAATTTTAATGACGTATTAAAAAAATTATCAGTACAATTAAAGAAATCACCTGTTACAAATGGTATGCAATTAATAGAATCTGAATGTCCTGTTCAATCTGGAGGTGGTTTATATGACACTAATCCAGAAGGTGAATTAAAAAATGTATCAAATGAAGGTTCATTTTATCAACGTAAATTACGTGAATTTAGAGAAAATATAAATGAACCAAAAGAGACAAAGAAGATTATAGATGAAATTGAATATAATCCGATATATAATTCTAAAAATCAAGAAATAGATACTCGTGATAGAATAGTATTCATAGCTACTACATTTATTATTAGAGGAATTGTAATGTTTTTGTTAGATTGGGCTATTAATACATATATGATTCAATCGTTCGCAAAAGCTTATTATTTCTATTTATTCTTATATACTGCGATATTATTATTATTAGTATTATTAATTAATGCACCATCTGAAAATGTATCATTAAGTATAATATTTTATTATATAAATACTGATGCAAATAATTATACACGAATCTTATTACATATCGGTATATTATTCTCTTTATTACCAATCATGTTAGTAATAAAGAAGAGGTCAGATTCACAAAATGTTGCATTAAGTTATGAACAAAAACGCGATATATATCGTATAACATCTAATATAACATTATTTACATGG
>RGCF01000173.1 GCA_009919265.1 Bacteroidota bacterium
AACAGCGCGGCGGGCACTAAAGGCCTCGTTAACACGCATACCGCTTATAAAATATGCTATTACTAAGTAAAGTACACCATGTGCCGCAGCCACAGTAAACTTATTACCAAAAGGAAGTGTTAGAAGAATACCAGGTGTCAAAACAAAAACGAGAGCGACTGTCTGAAGAGCCTCAACCATATCAAATTTTACAAGCGAGGCACTTTTATTCGAATTCTTCTCATCCAAAATACTGTCTAGAAAATACGCCATTAAAGTGAAAACGACACCATGCGCCAAAGCGACAGCAAACTTATTACCAAGAGGTAGTGTCAAAAGAACACCAGGCATAGAAACACAAAATAAAGCTACAGTCACTACAACCGCAACCAAGTCCATTTGTATATTTAGTGCTAAGAATTATTATGGCCCAGGCATGGGGGCGCATTTCCAGACTGGTTATATTAAATTACATAGTAACGTCTGTGCCCTGATTAAAAATATTAGCACTGCCCCTTTGTAGGTATAAATGATGGTGTATGTCAGGGCGACAGGTAAAATTGCTTGTTGCCAAGCCCTATATAGAACATACCAATGAGTTCTCTTCTTATCGTAGAATCGCCAGCGAAATGTCAGAAAATACAGGGATTCTTGGGTCCAGGATGGCGTGTCATAGCTACGATGGGTCATATACGATCTTTGGAAGAGGATCTCGGAGCTGTAGGGCTAGACCGTGACTTTGATCCACGTTTCCAATGGATCAAGGAAAAGGCGAAGGCGATAGCGCAAATAAAAGATGCCGCAGCAAAGGCGACGCATATTTATTTGGCATCAGACGATGACAGAGAGGGGGAGGCTATTGCCTATTCAGTCCTACTTCTCTTGAAGTTGAATGCGGCCACCACACCGCGTGCCGTATTTCATGAAATCACAGAGGCGGCAGTGAAGGCCGCAGTGGCACATCCGAGACGTCTAAACATGGCGCGGGTAGAAGCCCAACAAGCACGAGCCGTCTTAGATATGATGGTTGGTTTTACAATTTCGCCCTTGTTATGGAAATATGTGGGGCACGCTCTCTCGGCGGGAAGATGTCAAACTCCCGCCCTGCGTATATTAGCGGATCAAGAAACGCTCATCCGAGACTTTACGGCTAGCACGGAATGGAAGATCAAGGGCACATGGAATGGCTTTGAAGCTCATATGCAAATCCCTTTGGAGGATCAAGAATCTGCCACGAATTATTTAGAGAATATCTACGCCGAAACGGAAGGTCTTGTAAAAGAGGCGCATACTAGACCTACAACGGAACAGCCCCCCAAGCCTCTTATTACAAGCACACTACAACAGGAAGCTTCCGCTACAATGAGCCTGGCACCCAAAAGGAGTATGCAAATTGCCCAACGACTCTATGAAGCGGGACATATAACCTATATGCGCACAGATTCGGCGATTCTTTCAGAAGAAGCACGGGTCGCAGCGGAATCCTGGGTCCGCACAACATTTGGGGAGGAATATGTCGCCGGGGCGAGACCCGTGAAATCCAAGTCGAAATCCACCCAGGATGTCAAGGCGCAGGAAGCTCATGAAGCCATCAGGCCGACGCATATGGAGCGGACGGAACTTCCGGGGGATGAGGATTGGTCGGCACAGGACCGGAAGCTGTATAAACTGATATGGGGGAGGGCGGTACAAAGTGTAATGGGGGCGGCGAAAGGGGAACAGAGGACGGTGGAGTTTGTTGCCACCGGGGATCCGATGGAATTCATGTGGAGGGCTGTGTGGAAGCGGCAATTGTTTCTTGGGTGGCGGAAGATTGGATTCGCCGCTACGGATTTGGATGAGGGGGAAGAAGAGGCCGCTGCGAATGCGGAGACATGGAAGGCGGCGGAAAAGATTGTAGAGGGGAGTCTGCTTCACTGGTCTGTCTTGGAGAGCTGGCCGTATGAAACGAAACCGGTTGGGCGTTTTACGGAGGCGACATTGGTGCGCGAATTAGAGCGAAAGGGGATTGGCCGTCCGAGCACTTTTGCCGCGCTTGTTAGCACTGTCTTGGACAAGGGGTATGCGGAAAAACGCGATACGGCGGCGCGTGAGGTTACAATGACACGACTACGAATCACTCCGAGTCAATGGCCGCCGACATTGGAGTCGCATACAAAAAAGGTGGGTGCGGAAAAGCAGAAACTTGCCCCTACAGCTCTTGGACTTTCCGTCTTGGAATTCTGTCTCCGGGAATTTGGGAATCTCTTTGACTATGATTTCACGAAGAAAATGGAGCAGCGCTTGGATTCTGTATCGGAGGGGGGGGATTCGTGGAAACAAGTGTGTCGTGATACATGGGATTCGTATAAAGAAACGTATACAGCATTGAAGGGAGGGACTTCTACTACTTCTGCGCCGGTGCGTGAGAGACTGTTTGCAGGTGGTATTAAGGCGATACAAAGTAAAAAGGGGCCGTTACTTTTGAAGGAGGCTCCAAATAAAGATGATACTGTATTCTACGGTTGGCCAGGAACATCTAGCTTTCAAGAAATAACCGAAGAGGATGTTACCGCATTTATTGCATCAAAGTCGACACCCGCGCTGGGTGAATACAACGGGCATCCTATGGTGAAGAAATCGGGGCCTTTTGGCTCGTATGTTGTATGTAACGGCGTGAATGTTCCATGGGCTAGCACCGATACAGAAGATACGCTGCGAACAAAGCTGGAAACAAAGGCGAATGCCGCAATCCACACACTTGGCGGATTTGAATTCAGAACAGGGCCTTATGGAATGTTCATGTTTAAGAAGGATCTTGTGGGAAAATCGCGGAAATTCGTAAATATTCCAGCAGGTGTGGATCCGAAATCATTGACGCAAGAAGCAGCAATTCAAATATATCAGACTGGATTACAGCAAAAAGCGAGAGGAGCTGCTTATAAGAAAAAGACTATGAACAGCAATTAAATATTAAGCGGTATAAGTAGTATGGGGAGGACCACGAGAAAAAAACTAAATATGTTTAATGTTCCTACATATGTCATAAATATGAAGGAACGCCCAGATCGTTGGAGAAGATTTCGACAACAACCGGCAATTCACAAGCTAACACATATACGGCAATCAAGAGGAATAAATGGGAAGAAGCTTAGATATAAGAATGATAGACGTATATCTGTGAGCACCAGAATCAATATCTTCCGAAATTATCGGCGAAGTCATCGTGAGATTGCTACTCTTGGGGCGGTTGGTTGTTCTCTGAGTCACATTGATGTATGGAAGAAATTCATTAAAACGGGGAGCAGGTATTGTTTCATAATGGAGGATGATGCGATACTCACAGAATCGACATTAGACACTGTAAATAGATTGATTCCTACGCTCCCGCAGAAATGGGGTATATGGTTATTAGGTTGCTATAAACCCACGTTAGTGTATAGAAAATACGAACGGAATCCTTGGATGCAGGTGTATAAATTTACTGCGTCTCACGCGTATCTTTTGACGCGAGAAGCTGCGATAAAACTGCTTGCGGATGCAGTCCCAATTGAAAGCCACGTGGATCACTATATTGGCGATGTATCTATATTGAATGATACACTTATTGTATATCACCCCGAGGTACATATTGAATTTTTTCAGAAAGAAAAAGTGTTGAATTCGCAATCAACAACTGTAGATTCAAACACGTCGCAGCATAAACCGTCAGGATGTCCCATGTGTAAGATACCGGATGATCCATCGAATATGTATGTAAATCCTTCCATGCCGAGTAAGGATGGTGTTCGTATAGATGCTTTAGTGCGTGATGAGCAACCGAGACAAATTCTCAAATTAAAGTCAAAGACACGAAGAAAACATATGGTCTAAATTTACCGGCAGGTCACTTCTTTTTGATCTTCCATAATAGGAAAGATGGGTGATATGAATCCTAGTAACAGTCGCCGCAACAGTGAAGTTGATGTGTCTGGTATGAGAGTAAAGAAGTTTTTGAATGGATGGACAAAAGAACAGGAAGTATTAATGGCGGAATGGTCTGATGTTGCGGCGTGTTATAGATGGCTACATGATCGCGCAGAGAAGAAATATACACAGTCGAATATGAGTATAACAATACCGGTTATTATTCTTTCGACGGTGACGGGGGCAGCTAACTTTGCGGTAGGAAGTCTCGTGCCGGCGGATAATCATGCAGCGCAGCAATATGTTGCGTCTGGATTAGGGGCGATTTCCATCTTTGCAGGAATCCTTACGACTCTTGGTAATTTTTTTCAATACGCGCAAAAGTCGGAATCACATCGCTCCTGTAGTATTGCGTGGGGCAAGTTCCAGCGTCTAATTCAAGTAGAATTGGCAATTAATCCTATGGATCGTATTGAGGCGATGGATTTTTTGAAGATATGCAGGCATGATTTGGATCGGCTGATAGAACAGTCGCCTGGTATCCCTGATGATATTATTAAGGCATTTGAAGAGGAATTCAGTGATATGACTGATTTGAAGAGGCCCGATATATGTCATGGAATAGAGCATACACGTGTGTTTGATGCGACGAGCACGCGATTATCAAAGGTGGCGGCGGAAGCTATGTTACATTTACGGTATAAGAAAAATATCTTATCTCAGTCGGTCATTCCAGAATTAGAGAAAAAGATACAGGAGGAATTGGATACTCGCCTGCAGGCGAGAATTAAAGAATTACTTCATTCTGCTCCCCCCACGCCGCCGAATGAATATGCAGATGCCACCAGTATTGTTACAAACCTTGAAACAGACTGGAGAAAACTTTTGGTAAAAAAGAAGCTGCTACTCTCACAAGTGGATACTGAACCCGTGGTAGACCAGCCCGCGACAGAACAAGTAATTGAAGAAGTTCGGATAAATGTAATAGGGGAAGATGAAGTCCCATCGTCGCAAAACAGCTCGGCGAACTCTGTCGTAACAAATGGCGAGGTGGTTCCAACGGTAGAATTTACCTGAGAAACGCCATGTCTCATCGCTGATACTCTTTTATAAAATCAGATAAGAGGGTCGTTTTTGCCTGGAATGTCCATTTGGACCATTTCAGAACTTCTTGATCATCGTTAAAAGACGCGAGCCATTTATTATACACGACTTCATTTTCTTCAAACCAGATTCCTTGAATACGCGAGATAATATCTGGCGTTTGTAAGAGTTCTGTGGCGCGGGGCCAGCATAAAAAACAGCGAAGGGCAAAGATATATAGTTGGATATCTTGGGCCGCCTCATATTCTTCTTCCAACTGCCGGACAAATTTTAAGAGAGCCGTTTCTACACTTGTTTCATCAGAAAAAGCTTCTAAAACTGTTCGTATAGCTCTACTAGCGCTTTCCATCTATTTGTTATATAGATATGGCGCTTTGGCTCCATGATTCGAGTAAAAGTCTGGGTGATTAGGTTTATACGATTCTACTTGAACCTCTTTTACCGGCGTTGTGAGAGGGAGTATTTCGGTTCTGGTATCTTCCATTACAAAGTCGACTATAATACGTAAGGCAGATTTGAGGTCCATGGGGGTATAGGTTGCCTTCCGCATCGCAGATTCCAATTTTATTTTGCCACTGTGGGACGGTAAGAAAAAAGGAGCTAGTGTTTCTGTTTTCTTTTTTCTTGGAGGGCTTCCGTTATACGCACGTGCTTTTGAGAGTAGCCGCCATTACGCGCAAACTTCTCTTTGGCTTTGTCGCTCTTTTTCTTACGGGGTGTGTGCTCCATGGGTGCGTTTATAGGATGTGGGATGGTATATCAATTTTATTCCGAGAGAAGTTCATCTGCCTCCTTCATGAGATTCCGCGCAACTTCTGTAGTTTCCTCCCATGCGACTTTTGGCTTCTTAGGAGCGCCGGGTGGGTTACCGAGTTTAGATGCCTTCTTTACAGGAGTTGTTTCTTCGACTATGTCCGCCTTCTTTAACTCTCGCGCGGCCTTTGCAGCAGCCTTTTCCTCCTCTGTCATCTTGGGACGACCGGCCTTCTTTGGAGGTTCCTCCGCAGAGCTAGTGTCTGCGTCAGTGGCAATCTCTGTGACAACCGTCTCTACAGGTGGGGGGACCCAGCTTGTGCGCTGCGTAAGAATCTCGTTATCCGTCCAGTCGGCCTTCAGCTTCTTCAGGTGAGAAGCAAACTGTTTGGCCTCTGCTACGCGCTTGAAATTCATATCAGAATCCTTGAGAAGAGTATCTAGGCGCTTATTGAATTCATGCCAGGCCTTCATGCCCTCTGACATCTCACGCTTTGGCTTATCCTCTTTAGGCATCTTCGACTTCTTTCCAAGCATGGCCTCAAGCTGAGCTATCTGACTCTTTATCTGAGAGATTACTGCGATCATATCAGTGCTCATTTAAGACGGAGGGGGGTGATATAAAAAAGGGGGCAATGACGGATCAATTTTTTTACATTTGTCGTTTTATTTCAAACAGTGCTCTTAGTAAGATAATCGCCTACAAGATTTTATCCTATTTACCACGGA
>RGCF01000174.1 GCA_009919265.1 Bacteroidota bacterium
AGCAATGGCATTGCGCAAGCAATTCTCATTATTGACATAAGCAGGTTTGACTTTGGAATATCCTGCATCAGATATGCGATATATGATGTGAAGATTCATGATTGATTCAAAAGATATGCTTTTATATGTACAAAGATAGCAATTGATTTGTCATTCAACATTGTTAAAAGCCATGAGTAATGCATATGAACCTGAAATGACAATCTTCTTTTTTCGTAGTGTTTCACAATCAAGAATCTCAATCATACCATTCTCTCTTGACCCTATATGTACTTCTTGAATTGTAAATGTTTGTTTTCCCGATGAGATAAATACATAATTCTTTCCTTCATACTCTGCTATTGCATGTTCGGGTAGTGCGAATGTTGAATGTCTGGATAATTCTATATCTGCATTCATAAACATTCCGGGAACAAGTGATTGATCAAATTCATTAAAATGACAATGCACTTCAGCAGTTCCATCTTCCATTATTGCATTACTGATTAAGATAACTTCGCAATCATGTTTTTTTTCAGGTTTACTATTTAAGAATGCTTGTAAGGGTTGGCCAATTGATAATGAAAGTAAATCTTTTTCGAATACTTTTAATGCCAAGTGTATGTCATTTGGATTAACCATTTCAAAAAGTATATCTGAAGGTTGAACATATCTTCCAACATTTACCATAACTTTTGTAACAAATCCAGTAAATGGAGCCGGTATAGATATGCTTCTGGAAATTGACTGCTCACTCAAATGTTGAGGATTAATGTTTATCAACTTTAGTTTTTGTGCAAGTGATTGCTTCATTACCAAAAGTGTTTGATAATCTGCTCTGGCTTTTTCCAATACTTTGTCACTTCCAGCATTCATTTCAAGTAATGTCTGTTGCCTTTTATAATCTGATTCAGCTTGTATCAATCTAGCTTTTGTCGTCAGATAATCCTCTTGCAATTGGATAAAGGCCTGATCTTCAAGAATTGCGATTGATTGTCCTTTTTTAATATTCATTCCTGGGATGACACTTATATTTCTAATAATTCCACCCAATGGAACTGTAATTGAAGCAAGATTTTGTGGTGGGACATCTATTCTACCATGAACATGGATTGTACCCGACATAACTGTATCGATGATGGTTCCAATAGTGATTCCGGCAGTTTGTACTTGTTTCTCATTAAGAGTAATTGTATTCCCAACAACTTTTGGAACATTTGAACCTTGTTCAGTGATCGGTTTATTACATGATAGCAAGAATAAAATGCAGATACTTTTTATGATATTATTCATTGTTCTTCCAAATATGTTACTGTATTAGACAAATCATAATACTGTTGTAGCACATCATAATATTGAGATTGTATAGTTATTGTGTGATGCATTGCTAATGTCCATTCCAGATATGATATTTCACCGGTTTTATATTGTATCTCTGCTGCTTCTCTGACAGATTTAATAAGTGGTAATTGATGTAATTCAATATTTCTTACTGTCTGCAATGTTGAATCCCTAGCAATCTTAGCTGCTTTGAGTTCAGAAGATATTTTCTTTACTTGAAATTCATATTCTGTTTCTGAAATCTTTACAGATGTTTTACTTGCTTCAATGATAGCTTGTTGAGCTCCAAATGGATGTGGAATTCCAACCCCAACAGTAAACGAAGTAAATCTTCTTGACATTGGATACAATATATTGTCAGCTCCAATTCCCTGAATACTTTGATTGGAAATCCCTAAATGCAGATCAGGCAGATATCTTGCTTCTTCGAGTGCCTGTTTTGCTTTTGCAATTTCAATAGATTGTTTTACTTGTTGTATATATGGATGCATTTGTGGGTTATATGCATTATCACTGCTAAATCTCATGTTCAATGCTTCTTTTTCTGGAACATGAGCTTCTGCTGAATTTAATAATAATTGAAATTGAATTTTCACTATGTTCAGTGTACTATGAACACTTTGTAATTGAATTTGAATAGCAGATTGCTCGATTTTGTGATGAGCATGCTCGAGTATATTTGATTCGCCCTGTTTTAGTCTAATGTCAGATATTTTTACATACTCACCGTATATACTATCTGCTTCTTTTAACATCTTTTCACGTGACTGTAAAAGAAGCAAGCCATAATAAATCTCACGCACATTCTTTTTTAACTCAGCTATACTTTGATGTGTTGACAATACCGCTGCATTCCATTCTTGGTGTAATAAGGCTTGTTGCTTTGCATAGACAGTTGGAAACTCATATCTCTGTGAGAGGTTAACTTTTAGATCATTAAAAGCACTATTTATTTGCCCATAATCTACAGAAAGGACTGCTTGTTCTATAGTATATCCCGATGCTTTTAATATACTTTTGTATTCAGCAATTAATTCTTGACTTCTCACTGTGTGATTGTTCGCAATTGCAGTATCTAGAGCTTGGTTAAGACTTAGCTCTTTTCCTATAATGTCAAGTTGAACTTCAAAGAAGAGAATTACAGCAAGTATTTTTAGAAAGAGATTCATAATTTCTTGCCCTTCAAAATTGTCTTCAGATATGAGAATTCTTTTTGCACACTTCCTGTCGTTTCAAATACAATGTAGAGCATTGGTAATACAAAAAGGGTGAGTAATGTAGCAGTTATTAATCCACCGATAACAACTGTTGCCAATGGTCTTTGAACCTCAGCACCCGATCCATTACTTAATGCCATTGGTAAAAACCCTAATGATGCCACGCTTGCAGTCATTAGAACTGGTCTCAATCGTATTTTAGTACCCATGAGTACAATTCTATGGAGATTCTTCATACCTGATTGCTGTAATCGCTTAAATTCTGAAACAAGAACTATTCCATTCAATACAGCAACACCAAATAGAGCAATAAATCCAATACCTGCACTTATACTGAATGGCATTCCTCGCATATATAGCAGAAGTATTCCACCAATTGCGGATAGTGGTATTGCTGAATAAATGAGCATACTCAGCTTAATCGATGAAAATGCAAAATAGAGTAGTATTAAAATTAGTACCAATGCTATTGGTACTGCAATTGCCAAACGAGCTTTTGCATCATTTAAGTTTTCGAAAGAACCGCCATATGAAATAGTGTAACCGGGTACAAAACTCATTGTTCGCTTAACGTTATTTTGTAGTTCTTCAACTATACTTTGTACATCTCTTCCTCGAACATTGAATCCAACAACTATTCTTCTATGAGTATTTTCACGTTGAATTTGATTTGGTCCATTAATGATATCAATGTCTGCTAACTGATACAACGGTATTTGTATACCATTTTGAAGAGGAATCAATAAATTCTTAACATCATCAACCTCTTTTCTTTCGGGTTTATGCATTCGTATAACGACATCAAACCGCTTTTCACCTTCATATATTGACCCTGCTGTATGACCTGCAAAAGCTGAGTTAACAATCATATTTACTTTTGCTATCGTTAGTCCATATTGTGCAATTGTTTCTCTGTTATATGATATAACAATTTGCGGCATTCCATTTATTGGTTCGATGAATATATCTTCAGCACCTTGTATGTGTTGAATTATCTCTGCCAATTGTTTCCCATATATTCCCAATGTGTCAAGATCTTCTCCATATATTTTACATACTACATCTTGTCTGGCACCGGTCATTAATTCATTAAATCTCATTTGTACTGGGAATTGAAATCCAACTGATAAGCCGGGAATACTTTTAAGTGCATCATTCATTTTATTTGCCATTTCAGCAAATGTTGATGCGCTAGTCCATTCTTTTTTGTCTTTGAGTATAATCATCAGATCTGCCGCTTCAATTGGCATCGGATCATTAGGTATTTCGCCTGACCCAATTTTGGTAACCACTTTTTCAACTTCAGGGAATTCTTTCTTTAGAATCCCTGCAGCTTTTTGTGTATATGCAATAGTAGTTGTAAGATTACTTCCTGTTAGCAAACGTGTTTCAACTGCAAAGTCACCTTCTTCCAAGGCGGGAATAAATTCTCCACCCATTGAGAATAACAGTGCAATTGACAATATGAATGTAAGTATAACAATTGTGAGAATTCTTCTTGGAATTTTGAGCATTTTCATCAGATACATTTGATACCATCGTTCTATCTTGCCTAGAATTACCTCTGTTCTTCCTCTTTTTCTTTCAGATTGTTTATTAATGATTAATGCATTCATCATTGGTATATAGGTTAATGAAAGTATAAATGCTCCAATAAGTGCAAATGATACAGTCTGTGCCATTGGCTTAAACATTTTACCTTCAATCCCTTGGAGAGTTAATATTGGAAGATAGACAATGAGTATGATGATTTGTCCAAAAACTGCACTATTCATCATTTTTTTAGCTGATATCCCAACTTCTTTATCCATTTCTTCCTGATTAATGAGCCGTCCTCTAATATGATTTCCATGTAGCTGATGCATCACTGCTTCTACGATAATGACAGCTCCATCTACAATGAGTCCAAAATCTAGAGCCCCTAAACTCATAAGATTGCCGCTTACCCCAAATATATTCATCATGATGATTGCAAATAACATTGAAAGTGGAATCATGGAAGCAACAAGAAATCCTGCTCTAATATTTCCAAGAAAAAGAACGAGGATACATATTACAATCAATGCTCCTTCTATCAGATTTGTACTCACAGTATTAATTGCATTGTTAACCATTTTTGTTCTATCTAAAAATGGCTCTACAATAACACCTTCTGGTAATGTCTGTTGTATGTTTTCAATTTCTTTCTTTACATTCTTAATAACTTCACTGCTGTTTCCTCCTTTTATCATCATGACAACTGCACCGGCAACTTCACCTTCATTATTATAGCACATGGCACCATAACGAATAGCATGACCGATTGATACTGTTGCTACATCTCTTAATAAGACAGGTATACCGTCTTTTGTATTTTTTATAACCACATTTTCAATATCTTCTTTACTGCCAAGCAAACCAATACTACGAATAAATAATAGTGTTGGCCCTTTTTCAATATATGCTCCACCAGTATTTGAATTATTTTCTTCAAGTGCCTTGAATACATCATCAATCCCTAAATTCATTGCATGTAATTGTGATGGGTTGATTGCTATCTCATACTGTTTTACCTTTCCACCAAAGGAACTTACTTCAGCAACACCTTGAACTGTGAGCAATCTTCTTCGTACAAACCAGTCCTGAATAGTCCGCAACTCAGTAGCATTATATGTGGACTCATATCCTTTTTTCGGTTTAATAACATATTGATATACTTCTCCGAGACCTGTTGTAATTGGCCCCAACTCCGGTATTCCAATGCCATTTGGAATATACTCTTTCACTTTTTGTATTCGTTCACTTACCTGTTGTCTTGCCCAATAAATATCAGTTTCATCATCAAAAACTATTGTAACAAGAGATAATCCAAATCTGGAAAAGCTTCTGATTTCAATATTACCGGGTATATTACTCAGTGCCTGTTCAATTGGAAACGTAATTAGTCTTTCTATATCAGTCGCACCATAGGATGGAGCAACCGTAATTACTTGTACCTGATTATTTGTTATATCAGGAACAGCATCTATTGGCAATTTTGTGGTTTCATAAACACCAAACACTATCAGTGTAATAGTGCTTAATGCTATGATGAGTTTATTTTTTATTGAAAACTCAATGATGGCATTCAACATGAATGAAATTCCGAATTATGAACAATGCTTTTATTTACGCATGTTCATTTTTTGGAGGCTGCCAGATTGTAGAAGTAAAGTGGGAATAATCAGTATCTTCATCACTCAAAACAAATGATTGACAATGAGTGCGAATGATAATGTCAGATAGTGTGAATTGTTGTTGAATAGAGAAAGATAACAGTGAAAGGTAGGATTGATGTATCACCTTAAAAGGTAATTGCATGTCTCTTTCTTCATCTTCATCATTATTGTCATCAATGGCATAATGCATCATGAGAAAATCAAAAAAAGAGAGATCTTGAGAATAAGCTTTATGCTCTATAAAATGAGAAGCAAGGGTTGGCAATTTCATGAACTGAAGAAGATCAGTTGCAGAAATTGTGATTATTGACAAAAGTAATATTAAAAGCGTCCTTCTCATGTCACGATATTATGGAATTTTCTCATATCATGAAATGAGGAAGCTGACAAAATAGATATAAAAGTTACTGAATAATGACATTACATCGATAGATTGAACCATGAATGCCATACAAAATAATATGATAGACACCAGCATTCATAGTAGTACAATCAAAAGTCACATCATTGGCAGATTGAGAAGAATTACGGGTAAACATAAGTCTTCCAGATGCATTCCATATTTCTATATGTTCAACATGCTTATCTAAAAGTGGTATGGTTACTTTTCCTGAAGAAGGATTAGGATATACTGCTATTGTTTCTATTTCCTCCTTTACTGAACTTGGTGCTTGAGGGATACAACCTAAAGCATAAAACTCTGCAACAG
>RGCF01000175.1 GCA_009919265.1 Bacteroidota bacterium
ACTGTATCAAAAGGCATATTCATTTTTGGTGTGCGAAGAACTTTCACACCATAAAGCAATGCACTTTTGAGTACAAAATGCATGACTGGTAATGATCTTGGTGATACCTTCGCAAAATTTTCAATGACATTGTCAACAACAGCACCTGCCAATCCTTCAATCACTTCCGAGCCAAGCCAATACCAAAACATATGTCTTGGCAATACTTGATTCCATGTATAACCTCCGGTGATGGAAATAGTATTCGCTACTCTGCATTCAATCGAAGATGTCATTGCAGAACCAAAACGCATTCCTCCATCCATGTCGAGAATATATTGATTGTCTGTTGTATCAAAAGGGTTTTCAAATGTTCGTGGATTGAATGAAGTCCATGAACCATTATCCTCCACACCAAGCATTAATGTTGTACCGCCATATTTGTATCCATAACCAGTACCATTAATTGCTCCGAGACTCCAAAAATCCACAGCATTTGCATTTACAAGTGGAATACCTTGAAATGTTGAATCACTGCTTTGAATATCTTTTGCTGCACCAATGCTTAGATTTAATCCATTTTTGTCAAGTATGATAATATCATCTGATTGTTTGTGTGTTTTCTCTTTTTTTAATCCAATTGCAATTCCATATACATCTGCATTTGATATATCACCCTTCATTCCTTCTCTTGAAATCTGTGCTTTTCCATAATACACATCCAAGTAGGGTTTTTTGATAGATGTATCAATGCTATCTTGTTGTTTTTTGTTTTTGATCATTCCACCTTGTGCAAATACAAATACCTGTGCACAAAGAAATACTGCGATGAGTGGGGTATATCTATACATTTCTCTCTCCTTGATCTTCTGCAACATAAAAAAATCTTATAATGATTGCACTACATAAAAAACCCCGATCAAATTGAATCGGGGCGATATTCATCCTGCATATTCTGCAACTTCTTTTATTTTTCTGACATCAGGTAAAGACCCTTTATCTCTCCTATGCATTGCCACCAAAGCTGATGCATATATTTCTTTCCATGTCAATCCAAATTTTTGCATCAATTCTTCTGGTTCGCCACTTCCACCGAAGGAATCTTTCACGCCAACAAATTCCATCGGCACCGGATGATTTTTCACGATTGCTTCTGCAACCGCGCCACCCAAACCGGCATGCACTTGATGTTCTTCAGCAGTGACAATTGCGCCACAATCCTTTGCAGCTTTCACAACTGTTTCAAAATCAAATGGCTTAATTGATGGACTATTAATAACTCGAGCTTTAATACCTTTTTCTGCAAGTTTATCTGCTGCGACCAATGCTTCCCATACCATAGAACCACAAGCGATGAGTGCGATATCATTACCATCACGCAATACTTGTGCCTTTCCAAGTTCAAATGAATGCTCGGGTGATGTGAACAATGGAACAGGTGAGCGACCAAAGCGTATATATGCAGGACCAACCATTTCACCAATTGCGATTGTTGCCTTGCGTGCTTCTTCATAATCACAAGGCACAACAAGTGTCATATGTGGAAGTGTGCGCAAGAACGCAACTTCTTCAAGCACTTGATGTGTCGCGCCATCAGGACCAACACTGATTCCTGAGTGACCTCCACCGATTTTCACATTCGCTTCATTATAACAGACAGAGATACGGAGTTGATCGGCATTTCTCAATGCGCAGAATGCACCATAGCTCGCAAAAAATGGAATCTTTCCGGAAAGTGCCAACCCTGTTGCGATTGTTGTTGCATTTTGTTCAGCAATACCAATAGAGAAAAAACGATCGGGGAATTTTTCTTTGAAGAGCGATGTCATCACAGACCCTGTGATATCTCCACCAAGCACTACAACATTGTCATGTCGCTCGCCAAGTGTCACCAAACCATCTCCAAATCCAAATCGTGTTGGTTTAGAACCATATTGTGTAAACTCTTCCATAATGCTCTCTGTTTATTGTTTTGTTTGTGGGATTTTCTTCACGATGCAATCGGAAGGAATCAATGTAGAAATAATTGTTTGATCACTAAACCAAGATTCTGTGCCATTCACAATCACCTCTGCCGCAATCCGATTGTCGAGTAGACAATACATTTGCAACATCGATTCATGTGGACTATATCTGCTATACCCATAACCATGTGGAAGTGTGATGGATTGAATTTCCATTCCTACTTCCGGATTTTTGGGTAGATCATATCGTTCTTTCACTGTATTGACAGCGCCGGCATAATCAGCAAGAGTAATTGTGATTGTTCCACCGGGATAAATATATTCACCTGTGGTTTTTGTCACTTTTATTCCTTCTATGATCACATTCCCTGCAGATGAAGGAAGTTTTTCAGCACCACGAAAAGTTGTGGGTAAACATTCTTTCAATTCTGATGCGGGTATGCCTTCCGATAATGTGGTGTCAATTGAGATTGTTTCGCCATTTGTGGATTCATTGTGTTGTTCACTTGTTTGTTCACTTTTGTTGTTCACACAAGAAATAAACATACAACACATTACAATCAATACACCACGGAACACATTGTTCATTTTAATTCACCAAGCGCTTGTTCTGCTTGCTCTTTATTTGGTGGCATGCCATGCCATTTATAACTGTCTTCCATGAAAGACACACCGCGACCCATATAGGTTTTTGCAATGATTGCTGTTGGTTTTCCTGTTTTGTTTTTTTGATTATTCAAAAAGACATCAAATCCTCTTTGAAGATCTTCAAAATTATGTCCATCAACGACAATGGTATCAAATCCAAAAGAACGACATTTTTCATCGATAGGATAGACATCCATCACCTCTGGAAGACGACCATCGATTTGGCAATCATTATTGTCGATGATCCAACAGAAATTATCAAGTTTGAAGTGATGAGCAGACATTGCTGCTTCCCACACAGATCCTTCTTGTAATTCTCCATCACCTGTCAAGCAATACACTCTGTGATCATTGTGATCCAATAATGCATCGCTCATTGCCATACCAACAGCAATGGAAATACCTTGTCCAAGAGAACCAGAAGATGTTTCCACTCCTGGCAAACCCATATCTCTACCGGGATGTCCTTGCAAGCGTGTATTATATTTTCTCAGCGTTGCCTGTTCTGCTTTTGGATACATTCCTGCATTTGCCAATGCGGCATACATCACAGGCGCCATATGTCCTGCGCTCAATACAAAACGATCACGTCCTTCCCAATTGGGATTATTGCGATCATATCTCATATTTCCATTGAAATACATTGTTGTGAAAATATCAGATGAGCCAAGCGGTCCACCACTATGACCAGAACCAGCTGATACCAACATCTTGATGATATCTCTTCGGATTTCTTTTGCGATCTCCGCTAATTGCTCGGGGCTTTGGCGTTTATTTTCAAATGTTTGAGTTCCAAACTCTACTTCAAACGACATATAGAATCCTCAAAGAGTGTTCAAGAAAATTGTGGTGTATGTGTTGAAAGCCACTCATCGGCTACTTGTATAATATGTTCTATTGTTCCCGAAGCAAATGGTGATTTAAGATTTCCGGATTTCACAATATTGAGAAATGTTTGACTTCCACCAATTTCACAAATGTGAAGATAATCTTTCATTGCTTCTTCTTTATTCTCGCGTGATTTCACCCAGAATTGCAAAGCACAAATTTGTGCTAGTGCATAATCGATATAATAAAACGGTGTTTTATAAATATGTGCTTGGAATTGCCATACCCTTCCTTCAGCAGCTTCTGGATTATCTTCATAAGTGCGCCATGGTAGATATTTTTTCTCCATTGCCAACCATTGATCGAGTCGCTCTTTTGGTGTTACTTCAGGATTATCATATACCCAGTGTTGGAATTCATCTACCGCACATGCATAGGGTAAAAATTGAATTGATTTCACAAGGTGCGCATACTTAAATTTATCTGTTTGCTCTTTGAAGAAATTTTTCATCCATGGCCATGTGATATATTCCATGCTCATAGAGTGAATTTCAGCTGCTTCATAAGAAGGCCAACGATATTCTAGTGGTTTGTGTTTGCTGCTTAAATAATTCTGCAGGGCATGTCCTGCTTCGTGGGTCAAGACCTCAACATCGTGTGTGGTGCCATTGAAATTTGAAAAGATAAATGGCATTCCATATTTCGGGAAGCTTGAGCAATATCCACCGACGGATTTATTGGGTCTTGTGACCAAATCCAAAATTTCATTTTCTCTCATCATGGAGAAAAATGTATCGGTCACCGGAGAGAGTTCTTTATACATTGTAGAAGCTTGATCTACAATCCAGTCAGGCTCACCTTGTGGATTTGGATTCCCATCAGCGAATAATAATCCTTCATCAAAGAATTTTAAATCTTGTAAGCCTAATCGTTTTATTTGTTCTTTTTTAAAACCTTGAACTAAAGGCACCACTGTCTTTGAAATTTGATCTCTGAAGCTTGCAATCATCGCGGGATTATATTCTGTTCTTCCAAGTTCCTTATATGCCAATTCAGTATAAGTGTTGTACCCGAGTTTTTTTGCTGCCGAGGTGCGTGTTTGTACTAAATCATGATAAAGTGTATCTAATTCTTCTTTGTTAGAACCCAAATATGCGAATCTTGCTTTTTGCGCTCTTTTTCGAACATCGCGATCAGTAGACAACATTTTCGGTTCGAGCGAGGAAAGGTTATAAGTGTTTCCTTCAAACTCAATTTTTGCAGAAGCAAGGATTTCCGCATATCGTTGAGTGAGTTTGGATTCTTGAATCAACTCATCTTTGATTTCTGGAATAAAGGTTTGTAAACTCAACTCTAATTTTTCAACAAATAATTCTCCCCATTCTTTTTTGATCTCGGTCAAGAAAGGAGATTTCACGATTTGTTGCATGAGTTGGATATTCCATTCTTGCATGGTTGGACCACTTTGGTCGAAAAACTCTTTTTCCGCCTTAGCCCATTCATCTGTAATGTTTTGGGAAAATCGAATATAGACCAAACTTGAGAGAGTTGATAGATCTATGCGTATATCATTCCACTCTTCTATAACCGATAGTTGGTCTGCTGGATTTTGTGCCTCGGTAAACCTTGAAAGTAGGTTTTTGTAGGACTGTTCTAACTCTTCAAGATTGGGTCTTGTATAAGGAATTTCTGATAATTTCATCGAATGGCTCTGTACTATCTAATTTGGACAAATATAGTACGGCAAATTTACTACAACTTTTGCACTTTTTGCCCCAACTCGCTTGATTTCATCTAATTTTGTGTCTAAAGTTATGGTTGTTTATGAAAGCGTTGACATTTCAACATCAAAAGCCTGATTGTATTTTGGTTCTACAAGGAAACAAGCCTTGTGTGGAGTTTTTTTCTTTTTTTCCAGAGAGTCTAATAATTGCCGTAGATGGTGCAGCTTTTGATCTATTGGAAATTGGAATAAAACCCAATGTGGTTATAGGGGATATGGACTCTTTTGATGTTTCTAGGGTGAAAGATGAGTCTTGTTTGGTGATTATTGATAAAAATCAAGAGAATAATGATTTTGAAAAGGCTTTATTATACAGTTTGGATAAGGGGTACTCACATATTATGATATGGGGTATGCATGGGGGTGATTTTGAGCATACACTGAACAATACAAGTGTATTATGGAAATATACCGGAGATTTTAACCAGATTTCCATCGCAGATTCTTTACATAGAGTTGCTGTGCCTGTATGTGTTGATATGGTGTGTTCTGAGTTATATCCCGATGAGGTTGTTTCGTTGATTCCTTTTCCACATGCGCGTCTTACGACAAAAGGATTTCATTGGGAATTGAATAATGAGGTCTTAGAACTCAGTGTGCGAGAAGGTGCGCGGAATAGATCTGTGTCTTCAACTATTTCTATTTCTGTTCATGAAGGAAGGTTTTTATTCTTTTGTGATACGCGTTTTCCTGACTCTTATATCTTATCATGTTTAAGAATATATTTTTATAAGAATTATTATATCCTGTTGAAAAGTGGATAAGGAAGTGGAAAGGAATAAAAACCTTTTCAAACACTTGAAAAACAAGAACAAAAATTTATAGTACTTTTGTGGATACAGATGTGAATGAATTCTATCTCTTACACATCACTGTGTATATCTTTGTTATCCAATATTTATACAGTAGATAACATTAACCAAGAAAATTGATTTTCCACAAAAAACACCTCTATGTAGACAACCCTGTGGAAAGCATTGTATCCACCTAAAAATCAAAAATTTATGAAGATAGCAATCGGATCGGATCACGCAGGTTTCACAAGAAAACAAGAAATTTTTGAGCATCTATTATCTCAAGGTCATGACATAAAAGACTTTGGAACTTTTTCTAAAGACTCTGTGGATTATCCTGATATTGCGGTGCAAGTAGCCCAAGAAGTGGCTCAAAACCAAGGAGAGTGGGGGATTTTGATTTGTGGTAGTGGAATAGGTGTGTCAATAGTTGC